>NZ_SMTB01000055.1:0-17840 GCF_006864105.1 Acinetobacter sp. RF14B
CCCTCCGGCCGATCCAGATTTCTCCTGATGTCTGGGCGGTCAGTGGTACGCCTGCAGATTGTGTCTATCTGGCCATGAACGGTTTATTTGATCTTGAGTTTGATCTGGTCGTCAGCGGCATTAACAGCGGGGCAAATCTGGGAGATGATGTGCTTTATTCAGGTACTGTAGGGGCGGCCCTGGAAGGGCGGCTGAGCAAGCATCCTGCACTGGCAGTTTCGCTATGTGGTGCCAATGTCCGCGGCTATGAATCTTCTGAAGATTACCGGGTTGCGGCAACCTGGGTACGTGACTTTATTGCACACGGTCTGCCCGTCTTACCGGAGCGACATATCTTTAATATTAATATTCCGGATATAGCCCTTTTAAAAGGTGCCAAGGTGACCTATCAGGGCCGTCGTTCACAATCCAAGCCCATTAGCAGTCATGTGGATCCGCGTGGGCGTCAGGTCTACTGGATTGGGCTGGCAGGTGAGGCAGTTGCAGAGCCAAAAAAAGGCCTGACCGAGATCGAATCTGACTTTTTTGCAGTCGCAAACGGCTACGTTAGTATCACGCCTATCCAGATAGATGCCACAAACTACGCAGTCTTGCACGACTTACAGGCCCAGCTGCCTGAAAACCTTCTATAAGTGTTATAACTTTGTGAAAAAATAACTATTGCAAGTATATTGCAGTAAAACTTTGCTACTCTTAACGCAATTTTGCAACCGTATAAATGTTTAGAGAGGAAGATAATGTCCTTGGTGTCAACGAAAAGCTTCGCGATAGCCTCAACATCCACCTTGATGAAAACGCTGGTTTTATCGATCGCAGCGGCATCCGCAATCATTATGACAGGTTGTGCAACCAAGCCTCAGGTGAATAATCCGGCTCGCTATGCTACAGCTCCTGACTTTTATACGGTTCGTTCTGGGGATACCTTGAGCGGTATTGCGACACGTTATGGCCTGAACTATATCAGTATTGCAGAAATGAATGATATTGCTCCGCCATACCGCATCTATGTAGGACAGTCGATCCGCCTGAAAAAGAATGCCGCACGTCGTACAACGGTTCAGCCTGTTACCCAAGCTGCATCTATCCAGCGTCAAACTATTGCAGTACCTACACCGACACCGGCGCCTTCAGTCAGCACCACTGTACAGACCACTCCACGCATAAGTCCTACACCGGTAACTCCGGTATCTACCGCGGCTGGATTGCGTTGGGTAAAACCGTCAAATGGTCCAATTTTGCAGGCCTATGATCTGGATGCAAATATCAAAGGCACCCGTTATGGTGGCCAAATGGGTGATCCGGTGATGGCAGCAGCTGATGGTCAGGTCGTCTATGCAGCCGATGGCTTAAAAGAATATGGCAATCTGATACTGATCAAGCATATTAATGGCTATATCACCGCTTATGCACATAACAGTAAATTAAACGTGAAAAGTGGTCAAAATGTAACAGCTGGTCAGAAAATTGCAGAAATGGGATCAACAGGTACCAACCGTACCATGCTTGAGTTCCAGGTACGTTTGGATGGTAAGCCGATTAATCCGACAGCAGTTTTACCAAATAATTAAATAAATAATGCAAAGCGCAAATTTCACCGTATAATACAATGAGTTGCTTTTATCAAAAGATGAGGCATCTCATAAGTTTAGAGGGAAATTTATGTTAGATCAACTTCGGGCAATGGGCGTCTTTGCTTGCGTTGTGGAAAAGAACTCGTTTAGCGGGGCTGCTCGTGAGTTAGGGATCACGACCAGTGCTGTGAGTCAACAAATTCGCTCATTAGAACAAGATATGGAAGTTATACTTTTAAATCGTTCGACAAGAAAATTAAGTTTGACTGAGGTGGGGCAAGCATTTTTCCACAGTTGCCAAGAAATGCTATCGGCTGCAGAGCGTGGCAAAGTTCGCATAGATGAGTTACGTGATGATCTGGTAGGTGAACTTCGCATTGCCTCCTTGCCAGAATTATGTGCTAATCATGTGATTCCTGCACTTTCCCATTGGATGTCTGCTCATCGTGGTCTGAGGGTTCATCTGGATACAAGCAGTCATGAGGTTGATTTGTTGGAAGGGCGTATCGATATTGCCCTGAAATTTGACCAGAATCAGGACGACCCGAACCTGCAAGTTGTACCATTGATCCAGATTGAACAGATTCTGGTTGCTGCACCAAGTTATATTAATCAAAAGTCAGTCATTTCACGTCCTGAAGATCTGAAAACTCATGATATGTTGCCACTGACTCATTTCAAGCAGTATCAGCGCTTCTATTTTAAGCATATTCATAGCGCAGAACAGGTAGAGTTTGAGCTAAATTCACGATTTAGCACCAACAATGGTCAGGTTGCCAAAGCCATGTGTTTGCAGGGAAATGGCATTGCCAAGATTTTATATCTGGATGGAAAAAAAGACTTAATGAATGGTTCTCTGGTTGAAGTGTTGCCTGAATGGAAGCTTCCACCACTGACACTTTATGCCGTCATGCCGAAACGAGAACAACAGCCGACCAAAACGCTTCGTTGCATTGATACACTGAAACAATATTTTAGCCAGATTGCTGGGGGACGCGTGTTACAGGTGGCCTCATAAATATCCAGACTATAAAAAAAGCCGCTAGAAAGCGGCTTTTTTGGTTTAAAGCTTATCTGTCTTAAGCCAGATAAGCTTTAATCATTTTAACCAGACGCTCTACCAGCTGGTCTGCCTGCTCTTGAGTGATATTCAGGGTAGGCAACAGACGCACGACATTTCCTGCGGTTACATTGATGATCATCTTGTATTCATCACGTGCAATATCCACCAGCTCGGCACAGGCTTTCGGTAATTCAACTCCAATCATAAGGCCAAAACCGCGTATGGTCACGTTATGGGCTGCAAGTTGGGTGCGTAGCTGCTCAACAATATAAGCACCTTTTTCCGCTGCATTTTCCACGATATTTTCTTTTTGCATAATATCGATAATGGTATAAACCACACGTGAGCCTAAGGCGGTCCCACTATAAGTCGAGCCATGATTACCCGCAGTTAAAACGCCTACACCACGGCCTTGGGTCATGACAGCACCGATCGGGAAGCCATTGCCCAGACCTTTGGCTGTGGTCAGTACATCTGGAATAATATTGGTATGCTGATAGGCAAAATATTTTCCTGTACGGCCATTTCCGGTCTGAACTTCATCGAGCATCATCAACCAGTGGTGCTGGTTACAGAGCTGACGGATTTCTTCCAGATAGCTAAAGCCCTGCGGAGCCGTATTAACTCCACCTTCGCCTTGAATTGGCTCGACCAGAATCGCGACAATATCAGGATGGTTGATCGCTGCTTCTTCAATGGCTTCAATATCGCCAAAAGGAACACGGATAAAACCTTCAACCAGAGGGCCAAAACCTTCTTGAACTTTCTTGTTGCCTGTTGCAGACAGGGTAGCCATGGTACGGCCATGGAAAGCGTGCTCGGCTACAATAATTTTAGGGCTGGCAATGCCTTGCATATGACCAAATTTACGCGCAATTTTGATGGCGCCTTCATTAGACTCTGCACCACTGTTAGAAAAGAAAACCTCTTCCATGCCTGCTACTTCGGCAAGTTTTTGGGCTGCGGCAGTCTGCCAAGGTACTTCAAACAGGTTGCTGGTATGGATCAAGGTGGCTGCCTGTTCAGCAATCGCTTCAGCAATGACCGGATGTGCATGGCCCAAGCCACATACGGCAATACCGGTTAAGGCATCCAGATATTCCGTACCATCCTCGGTATACAGATATGCACCTCGCCCTCGGATAAAGCTGATCGGTTGACGGCCAAAGACTGGCATCAAGTGAGAAGGTTGATCAGTTTGCACCGGAGCGAGACTAATATTGTTCATGACTGACTCTTTAGTGGAGGTGGAAATAAAAACTTATATAAGCAAAAACCTGAGCAGATTTAAAGGGTAAATGTAAATAAAAATGGATTTATTGCATTAGCCATACTGTTTTTCTTGGATTTCGGTATAATGCCAGACAGATTAGTTGAGGATTTATCAATGACTGAACAAGTACGCGATACCGAAGCGTTAATTCGTGACCAAATTGCTAAACATGCAGTACTTCTTTATATGAAAGGTACACCACAATTTCCACAGTGTGGTTTCTCTGCGCGTGCGGTAGAAGCACTCAGTCAAATTGGTCGTCCATTTGCTTATGTGAATATCCTTGAAAATCCGGATATCCGTGCAACTTTGCCACAAATCGCAAACTGGCCGACATTCCCACAGCTTTGGATCAATGGCGAGTTGATTGGTGGTAGTGACATCATGCTCGATATGTTCCAGAAAGGTGAATTGAAGTCTTTAGTTGAACAGTACAGCCCGGCACCTGAAGCTTAATTGATTTAATTAAACTCACAGCTGTAAAAAAGCGCTTCTTTTTAGAAGCGCTTTTTTATGTGGGTAAAAGGAAAATGGGGGGCAGAATTATTCTTCTGCCTTGTGCCCGGAATTTTCCAGATCTTGTGATTCAGCCGCCAGTGCTTCTGCAAGAGCGTCTTGCTTTGCCTGAATATCTTTTACTGCGGCTTTTTCTTTTTTCTTTTTCTTCTTCTTTTTTTTCTTTTTCTTTGGCTCTTCCTCAAATTCGGCACCATCTTCAATAGCTTGCCAATAATCTAGCTGTTCCATGACTGCTGCATAAATCGAGTCTTTACTATAACGGCCTTTTTTATCCATTTTGCCGACTGGACGTGCCATCAGAATCTCAAGCGCCTGATCAATGGTATCAATGGCATGGATATGAAACTGACCTTGTTCGACCGCTGTAATCACATCTTTGCGTAACATCAGGTGCTGCATGTTTTGACGTGGAATAATCACGCCTTGCTTGCCAGTCAGACCTTGCAGTTTACAGGCGTCGAAAAAGCCTTCGATTTTGGCATTCACTCCACCAATCGGCTGCACTTGGCCCAGCTGGTTCATGGAGCCGGTAATGGCCCAAGACTGGTCAATCGGTAATTGACTAATCGCAGAGATGAGGGCGGAGAGTTCAGCAACGGTTGCACTATCTCCATCGACCTGTCCATAGCTTTGTTCAAAGGCCAGAGCAGCTGAAAAATGCAAGGTTTGTTCACGGCCGAAATGTGCTTTCAGAAATGAAGCCATCAATAACACGCCTTTGGCATGTAAAGAGCCGCCTAGTTCAACACTGCGTTCAATATCCAGAATATCCCCACCGCCTTGATAGACCGAAGCGGTCAGACGCGAAGGAAGGCCAAATTCGACATCTGCATAATGGATCACTGATAGGGCATTGATCTGACCGAGACGGTGACCGCGGGTTTCAATCAGTTGAGTACCGCGGGTCAGATCCTGCCAGTACAGTTCACGTAAATAGCCTAAGCGATATTTGCGGTGATCCAGAGCCATGTTGATATGCTTTTCAGAGACCATCTTGTCAGCGGCCTGAAAGGCATGATGGTGAGCCTCGCGAATCAGGTCGCCCAACGTCAAGGCATGCAGGGATAAAGAACTCTGGTCTTCGGCCTGACGGCTAGAGTCAGTGAGCAGGGCGGAAAGGGCGGAACGGTCAAAAGGCAATAATTTATCAGACTGCACATAATCGGCAATCAGCTGCATATAGGCCTGTTCGTTTTCTTCATTGCGCTGCAGGGTATCGGTAAAGTCGGCACGGATTTTAAAAATACTGCCTAGCTCTGGTTCAAGCTCCAGAATTTCATAGTAAATTTCCGGTTCAGCCAGCAGTACCACTTTAATATTTAAAGGAATAGCAGCAGGCTCAATCGAAATGCTGCCGGTTAGGGTCAGCATGTGTTCCAGAGAAGAAAGCTTCAGATGACCCGATTTAAGTGCACGTTTAAGACCCTGCCAGGCATAAGGCTGTTCCAGTAATTGCTCGGCTTCAAGCATCAGGAAGCCACCGTTGGCTTTATGGAGTGAGCCGGGACGGATTAAGGTGAAATCTGTGGTAATCGTGCCATTTTGGGTCAGCTGTTCTACATGACCCAAGAGGTTGTAATGGGTTGGAAAGTCTTCAAAAATCACTGGTGCACCAGCATTGGGTTTATGGGACACAATGACATTGGCCTGATATCGGGCGGGTACACGACTGAAAAGCGCAGGTGTGAAGTCATCTTCTTCCTGTTCCAGTACAATCTCGACATTATTAATAATGTCTTCGGCATATTGTTTCAGATACTGTTCGAGTCCTTCCACATGTTTGAACTTGGACAGGATATGTTCAACCCGTGGTAAAACGACCTGTTTGGCAATATCACGGTTCAGCACTTGCACGCGATCACGTGCATCATCTTCCAGATCACCCAGATGCAGGCCGAGACGCTCCAGCTTCTTGTCCATATAGCGCATATTGGCCGCAATTTCTGCGCGATCCTTGTTGCTGAGGGCATTCAGGTCATCCTGTGACATCTCCTGAACCTTGTCATCTTTTAGATAGACAGGCACGAAGCAATGTTCATCGTTGCGGGTAATCAGTTTTAAATCCAGATCTTCACCTTCACGGGTCAGTTCGATGAGCGCCTGTTGCTGCTCGTCTCCCGTTTCCTGGCGAATCATTTCAATCCGGTTGTGATAGCTTTCCGCAGTAAATCGACGTTCCAGTTGCTTTAGAATAGTCTGCCAGCTCTGATGTAAAATTGTCTGGAATTTTGGCCCCTGACCGGCAGGAAGTTGCAGGGCAATAGGTTGGCGCTGGTTCTGGAAGTTATTGACATAGACCCAATCATTTGGTGTCTCCATGGTTTTTGCATGTTGCTGTAGCAGCCGCTTTACCATGGTACGTTTGCCCAGACCTGCAGTGCCGACAGCAAAAATGTTATAGCCTGAATAAGGAAGCGCAATACCAGCTTCTACCGAGGCACGGGCACGGTCCTGTCCCAAAAAATTATTTAAGGGTTTGATTCTTTTTGTAGAAGCCGGAATTTTTTCGAGCTGGGGGATGTGTGTGAGTTGTTCTGCGCTGAGGCGGGTATGCGCAAGAGTAGGGTGTATTTCGCTTTTTTCAAATACTGAGACTGCTAGTTCAGAATGCTTAGAGAGTTGGGCCGTTGTTGTGTTAGTGGCAATAGAAGAATTAATTTGATCGAGTCTCTGGGTCACTGTTGAAAATCCAAAACGAAATATTACGTTGATAAGGTTTAAGGTATACAGATTTACTTGGAAATTTCAAGCTGCGGCATCGTTTTTGGCAAAAATAAAAAAATCCAGAATGTGATAATTATATAAATCTTATTGAAAGATGGCGTATTACAGGATTGAATAGCAGCAATTAATTTTCACGGAAAATAACAAGCTAATGACCACACAAACGACGGATTGGAAATCCGCATTTACAGCATTTTTGGATCGACGTGCCTTGATCATGCTGTTTTTGGGGTTTTCAGCCGGTGTCCCGATTCTTCTCATTTTTTCCAGCTTGTCTTTATGGCTTGGTGAAGCCGGAATCAGCAAAAGTGCCGTGACTTTTTTTAGCTGGGCTGCATTGGGATATTCTTTTAAATTTGTCTGGGCACCGCTGATTGATGAATTACCGCTACCCTTTCTAACCAAAGCCTTGGGTCGCCGTCGGGCCTGGCTTCTGGTTGCCCAGATTCTCATTGTCTGTGCAATTGCAATTATGGCATTTTCTGATCCGGCATTGGGTCAGGCACATTTACAGCAAATGGCACTAGGGGCAGTGCTGCTGGGTTTCTCGGCAGCAACCCAGGATATTGTCATTGATGCCTATCGTATTGAACTGGCTGAAGCCCAGATGCAGACCGTGCTGGCCTCGACCTATAATGCCGGTTACCGCATCGGGATGATTGTGGCAGGAGCAGGGGCTTTGTTTCTGGCTGCCTATCTGGGCACAGCCAAAGGCAACTATATCTATGATGCCTGGAAGTGGACCTATCTGGCGATGGCAGCCGTGATGCTGGTAGGTATTCTGACCACACTATTGATTCGTGAGCCGCAGGTAGAGCGTATTCATAAAGACTATCAGCGTAGCGACTATTTTCGTCTGGTTGGTGTGTTTTTTATTGCCGTTATCAGCTTTGTTTCAAGCTATGTGTATTCGGGAAACCTGGTCACCATTATGATAGAGCGCTGGGCTATTCAGGATAGCTTGGCTTTGTTCTGTTTTGAAGCTTTACGTTTTATTGGCTCCGCTGCAGTTGCATTTGGGGTGGGTGCCGTGCTGGTTAAAATGGGAGCTGTGAACAGGCAGATGGCTTATGAAACCTGGGTGAATCCGGTGGCCGATTTCTTTGAGCGCTATGGCTTAAAACTGGCGCTGGTGCTGTTGCTCCTGATTGGCTTTTATCGGGTCTCCGATATTATTGCCGGAGTAATTTCCAATGTGTTCTATCAGGATTTAAATTTTAGCAAGGAGCAGATTGCTGAAGCCGTCAAGGTATATGGGGTGATTTTCTCCCTGCTCGGTGGTTTTCTTGGCGGATTGTTGGCCCAGAAGATGAACATCATGAAGCTGATGTTTGTGGGTGCTATTCTTGCCTGTTCAACGAATCTGATTTTTATAGGCCTGGTTAAATCCGGAGAAAAACTCGCTCAGGTCGAAGTGCAGATCGGACCGCATTATTATCAGGTTGACACCGACGAAGTCGGTTACTGGAATATTCCGGTTCCCAAAGCAGCGCTTGAACAGAGCGATATCGTAATGGTTAAGGCTCAGTATCAAGATCAGGGTATACCCGCAGTGACACTGCATATGCCTTATCTTAAAAGCCAAGCTCAGCAGGCACAATTACTGCTGTTGCCTATTACGACTGACAATATTATTACAGCCAATGAGCAGGACAATAGCATTGTAGTGCGCGGACAATATACGGGCGCAGCGCTGCAAGATCAGCAAAAAATTGTAATGATGCTAGATGGCCAGAATTTTGATGCCAAACTGGATGAGGCGGGTACGTTTAGTGCTGCAATTCCAGCCGAAAAATTGGTAGCTTCAGCGACCAGGCAGATTAGTGTCAATCTGATGCAGCAAGATCAGGTGGTTTTGACCCAGCAGCACAGCTATATGGTGGATTTGACTCAAACTTTGACGAATGCTCTGGATGTCGAGATTCAGCCGCTCAAGATGGGTGATGCAGATATGGTTGAGGTGCAGGGGAAAGTGATTAAGCCTTACAGCTCTGCCTGGCTGTATTTTGCCATAATCGTGGATAATTTGGCTGCTGGATTGGCGGGTGCGGCTTTTATTGCTTTCTTGTCGAGCCTGACCAGTGTGTCCTTTACTGCGGTGCAATATGCCATTTTCAGTTCCCTGATGACCCTAACTCCTAAGATTTTGGGTGGATATTCAGGTACTATAGTCACCAATATCGGTTATCCGAATTTCTTCCTGATGACTACCTTGATGGGTATTCCAATCCTGATTCTCGTGGTCTGGGTCGCAAAACTGCTCGGTGAACACCAACAACACTCTGTAAATAAGGAGGATTAATATGCGCATGCTACATACCATGTTACGTGTAGGCAACTTGGAACAGTCTTTGAAGTTCTATACTGAGGTACTTGGTATGACTTTGCTTCGTAAGCGTGATTACGAAGAGGGTCGTTTTACCTTGGCTTTTGTGGGCTATGGCGATGAAGAAAACCATACCGTACTTGAATTGACCCATAACTGGGACACGGCAAGTTATGAGCTGGGCAATGCTTATGGCCATATTGCCATTGCTGTGGATGATGCCTATAAGGCCTGTGAGGAAATCAAGGCACGTGGCGGCAATGTGGTTCGTGAAGCAGGTCCAATGAAAGGCGGTGTAACCGTGATTGCCTTTGTGGAAGATCCAGACGGCTATAAGATCGAACTTATCCAGCAGGATAGTAATGCACGCAATAACTGATCCATACTGCAAGTAAGATGAAAAATCATCTTTTATTGGACTTGCAAAACGATCTAACTATGTCCAGAATTCGCT
Organism: Acinetobacter sp. RF14B; assembly: GCF_006864105.1. NCBI lineage: Bacteria > Pseudomonadati > Pseudomonadota > Gammaproteobacteria > Moraxellales > Moraxellaceae > Acinetobacter > Acinetobacter sp. RF14B. Next base: position 9,931 of record NZ_SMTB01000055.1, read on the forward strand.
AGATATCTGGGCATTTTTTATCAAAGAATAAAACTTAAAGGGAAGTAAGTCAGATGCTTAAGCTCTTAGCATTAGATCGTTTTACAATATTGTTATTTGTAATGATATTGCTGGCCAGTTTGCTGCCGGTCTCCGGACAGGCAGCCCAGGTGTTTGGTTGGGTCACAACAGCAGCAATTGCAATCCTGTTTTTTCTGCATGGGGCTAAACTTTCCCGTGAAGCGGTCGTGGAGGGGATTATGCACTGGAGGCTGCATACTTTGGTCTTTGCTTTGACTTTTGCCTTGTTTCCCCTTTTAGGATTATTGGCCAAGCCGATTTTACAGCCAATGCTGGGACAAGAATTATATTGGGGCTTTCTGTTTATGTGTTTCTTGCCATCGACAGTCCAGTCGTCGATTGCTTTTACCTCAGTGGCCAATGGTAATGTGGCGGGTGCCGTCTGTAGTGCTTCCTTTTCCAATCTGATCGGTATGTTTATTACTCCTGCACTGGTGGCATTTTTCATTTTAGGCCAATCTGAACATGATTTTGATCCGACTGCTTCCATTATTCAGATTACCTTGTTGCTATTGGTTCCTTTTATCTTGGGGCAGGTGTTGCGTCCCTGGGTTTATCCTCAGATGATGAAAATGCCAAAGCTCGTCAAGGTTTTTGACCAGGGTTCAATTTTGCTGGTCGTATATGGTGCTTTTAGTAGTGCAGTGGTCGCTGGACTATGGAACGAAGTCAGCATCAGTACCTTGTTGTTATTGCTCTTGGCATGTTCGGTTTTATTGACGATTGTTATGCTGTTATCGCTGTATATTCCACGCTGGATGGGCTTTAACCGCGCCGACCAGAAAACGGCATTTTTCTGTGGTTCCAAAAAAACGCTGGCCAGTGGGGTACCGATGGCACAGATTCTATTTATTGGACAGCCATTGGGTATGATCGTATTACCAATTATGATTTTCCATCAAATTCAGCTGATGGTCTGCGGAGTTGTGGCTAATCTCTGGGCCAAAGAACCTGAGGAACCGGCTCAAGAATAATTCGCTTATTGAATCAGTTTGCCGTATAATATTGTCCAACTTGTTGTGCTTAGCTCTGACGGTATCTGTCTCGGTGGGCCAAAAGAATGGTCTGTTATGGTGTTGATCTGCCAGAATTTCGGTTTCGGCTTTCCTCAGGTTTGAGAGTGATCAATTGCGATGACAGCAAAACCTTCTTTAATCTTTATGGAGTAATCGACGATGCGCGCCGATATTCACCCAAAATACGAAAAACTAGTTGCTACTTGCTCTTGCGGTAACGTAATCGAAACTCGTTCAGCTGTTGGTAAAGAAACTCTTTATCTAGACGTATGCTCAGCTTGCCACCCATTCTACACTGGTAAGCAAAAGAACGTTGACACTGGCGGTCGTATCGACAAGTTCAAACAACGTTTTGCTGGTATGTCACGTTCTATCAAACGTTAATACCCAAAATAAAAAAACGGGCATATTGCCCGTTTTTTTGTGTCTGTGATTCAGGAAATTTCTCCAGCTTCACAGGTTATTACAACACCTTAATGGTCTTGTACGTCAATCAGGTGGTCCAGTTTTTTCTGGAAATAATCCCCCTGAATAAAGCGGGCATCCACGTTCCAGGCATTGGCGAATAAAGTCATGTCATTCAATTCGCGAATCAGGATATTCAGCGGTCTGATTTCGTTATAGCTGGCAATTTTTTCTTGTAACTCTTCAATTTCAGTATCATGATTCAGCATCTGGGTTAAGCTAGAATGCAGGCTGACGCCATCTAGTTCCAGTTCTTGCAGTAGATTTGGGCTATAGATAGACTGACCAAAATCACGCAGGGAAGTCAGTGCACCATGTTCATGCAGAACACGCAAATACTTCTGGGCATCTTGCTGATTCAGTAAAACATCCTCTTCCGAGAATTGGAGGGTAAGCGGGTGCTGGTTTTTACTGCGGATAATCGTAATCAGCTTGGAGATAAATTCCGGGAAGGTACGGTCTTTAAATAATACTGCCCGATTCAAGTTAACAATTAAGCTGGCATCTGGATATTGGGTAATAAAGTTATGTAACTGTTTGCTGGCTTCAACCAGAATCCAGCGATCTAGTTTAATGGATAACTCGTCATCCTCACGCAGCTCAAGGATTGATGAAATATCCTGCCATTTATTGTCAAAGATAAAACCGCTGGTGACTTCATAGCGATAGAGGCGAGTATCTTCTTTATCATACAGTTGTTGATATTTTAAATGAATTTCGCCACGATCCAGACATACACGCAAGGCTTTTAATATAGAAGGCGTTCCATCTAGAACTGAAGTAACTGCCGGGCTAATGACCGCCGTTGTTGGACTGTCAAGAGGTGCTTCTTTTGCCACACTAAAGTCTATGCCTGGCATTTGAAGCGCTTGAGGGGTTGCTGGCGCAGAGGTATCTAGAATAAATTCAGGGGCTGCTTCTGCTTGAGGTAAAGCCGTCGAGAAAGCTTGTGCCACCAGATTATTGTAGTGGCTTTCGTCATTCAGGCCATCTTCCAGCATGATATAGCCAATACGAAAATTCAGCGGGAACGAGTTTTGTCCAACAGTAATGAGTTGAGGCTTGCTGAAGGCATTTAATCCAATCAGCTTGGACTCCAGGATTTGCTTCGAGTCCGCCTGAAACAGGCCAACAAAGACATCATATTCCAGTTTAAAGAGCGGAACATGAGTCTGTTCTTTCAGGAAAGCTCTAATTTCGTTGAAGTAACTACTAAAAGTGTGCCAGTCAGAGGAGAGCACTGCGGGGTCATAAGAGGTCAGAGAGAAGGTGACCAGCGCATTAAAAGGCGCAGGCTGCTTGCTCATTTTCCGTTTAAGTAGCTGGAAAGCACCGGGTTTACCTAGAGCTTTGTCTGTGCCTGATTGTGACTGTGCTTGTGTATCAATGGTGATTTGCAGGGCATCTTCTTCAGTCGTTGAGGCAAGAAATTCAAGTTTTAAGGGATTCGCCGCGGAGACTTTGGGGTTAACAGATACAATATCAAAACGGCCTAGGTCAAACTGCCCTTGAGAAATCTTTTTAAAGCGTGTTTTGAACTCGTTTAAATCTTCTGGCTGTAAGAGGTCAAGCAGGGGTAACCCGATCAGATCATCTTCACTTTGCAAGCCAAAAAGCTTCAGATAGTCAGCATTCGCCTGAATATGAATCCCTTCCTGAATGGTTGCGACGGCGCGGTTACTGTCTTCAACCAGAGACTGGGCCTGATTTTGGGCGGTTTCCAGCTCGTTCATCAAGTGTTGTTGGGTTTGCAAACCGCGGCTAAAAGACAGCGCGCGCACCAGACCAATATAGAAGCGTTCCGGATAATCCAGATTCAGAATGTCATAAATCCCTTTATGGACATATTGTGCGTATTGCTCAGCCTTATAATCTTCAGGCTTGAGTAAAATAATGGGAAGTTCAGGCTGGTGAGAAAGACGAACCAGACTCAGCGCCTGCTCATATTTCAGGTCATAGGCACGACCGAAAATAATCAGATCCCAATTAAAATTTAGCTGTTTTTCAAAAGACTGTAGATCATCCAGCAGGACGGCATCCACCTGATATTGATTATTGCTCAGAAGGTCACGGATTTGGTTATATCTAATTTGATTATCATCAATAATCAGTAAACGTGTTTCAGTACGTTTCAACTTTTTAGACAATAATGGATTTCTCACTTTAATGCTTCCCATAAATCGTGATTTCTAGCTTCATTTGTATGCTTATGAATAAAGCGTTCAATAAGCTCTTGTTCCTGATCATTTAATAATTCGTAATCAAAGTGGATAAAACTTTGGGTAATCAGGTGGGCCTTGGTTAGATAAATCTTGAGCTCTTGCTGGCCAAGACGTAAATGAATGGTTTGTTTTTCCCGGAACATCTGTGAACCCGGCACAATGATGCTGGTCGAAACCTGATCCAGTTGCGTGGTCTGGACCAAGAGAGCTGGCTGGTAATTGGCCTTATGAAGTTCGGTACGGGTGTAGACGGCACATGGATATAGCTCCTGTGTCAGCATTTCCAGACCAATTTCTAGGCTTTTATCTGTAGATTGCTTGATCCAGCGAATCACACCGCCGCGCCATTGACTCTGTGATTTTTCCTGTACCAGAATAAATTCACCAGTTTTTAGAAGGGGCGGTGTTATGCCAGACCATTTAATCCGGTAACCATTGACACTAATATCCAGCACTTCGGCACTATGAATCTGTTTGGTTTCCCGGTCCAGTGCCTTGATACTGCTAAATCCATTTGGAATGGCGCTTTGCAGGGAGCTGACAAAGCTGCTTTCGCTTTGTAAGTTGTAATTGGCCTCTAAGTCCAGTGTCTCATTAAAGTTCTTACCTTTGGACAGATAAAAATGAGCAACCGTCAGGCCAAAGCAGATATTAATTTGTGCCGAATATTCATAACGTTCATGACGGCGTTCCACATTATTTGAAAGCAGATGATAAATATGAAAATGCAAGGCAGGGGTCAGGAACAGTTTTTCATTGCGTGACAGGTATTGGGCATTTTTGGTTTGCGTACCAGCCAGATGTTCCATCAGGCTCTGGGTAGCAATAAAGAAACTTGGCTTAAACTGCTCGCCCTGATGAGCGTTGAGTAAAGGTGGATGATCCTTGCTGGCATCTACCACATAACGAGACAGAGTGGTCTCTTTGGGCAGAATCTGAACCCGTTTCGCCCAGTCCGCACTGCATAAATATAAGCCCTGAATTTCTGCGGGACGAATCTGGTTGGTATTGAAAATATCCAGCAAGATGAGCTGTGCATAGGCTTGAGCAATATTCTGGATGTCATGTTCTGTTCCCAGAATCTGGTTGATATTGACCTGGTAGAAGTTATGCGCCATGGCACCTTCAAGCAACTGATGGGCAGCCAGCCATTGTCCCGGCCCGGGTGCGCTATACAGCATGTTTTGCTGGTAGAACAGCAGGCTCAGTTGCTGTAGCGCATAATAGGTGGAAACAATTCGGGCGGTTTGCAGACTTTTCTTTTTGCCTAGAGAAAAGAGCGAAAATTTTTGATGACTCAGCTGGTAATTGCAGCGTTTGACAATATCAATATAGATTTTGGTAAAGTAAGTACGTAACAGCATCGCCAGTTCAATGATCTGGTCATTGCGGTCAGTCGTAATCAGGCCCTGATTAATGAAATGCTTTTCCAGACTGCCCAGCACATTTTCAAGCGTGGGATGAAGGATTTGAATCAGGTCAAAGCGTAAGGTCTCAGCACACTTCAGTTCTGAAATTTCAAGTAAGGCGCTAAACAGGGATTTAGAAGAATTACCCAGTTGCAAGACTGAAATACCGGTAACCCACTCCTGTAAAGCCTTGGCATTGGTCGCACAAAAGCTTAACTCGTCGAGTTGAAGCTCAGTCGGTGTCTGAAAGATATCTGAAGTAAGTTTACTCATCTTTATTATTTAACTCAAAAATGTTGAATCCCCAAAAAGCGGTGTCTTATTTTTTTCACCCGCTATTTCTCTCACCAGTTTAGGAACCAAATACCCCGGTAGGCTCGCTAAAACTTCAGTGTAAATTTCATGAATACATTCAGGTGATAAATCAAAATGCTGCGCACCTTTTACTTTATCAAGTACATGTAAATAATAAGGCATTACGCCGGCATCGAATAAGCGATAGCTTAAGTCAATCAAAACCTGGGCGGAATCATTGACTCCTTTTAATAATACGGCCTGATTGAGTACGGTGATATGTTGCTGAACCAGTTGATTTAACTGCGTACAGGTTGAATCATCCAACTCCGATGCATGGTTTGAGTGTACCACTAGAATAATTCGTAGCCTACTGTTTTTCAACATGCTCAGTAGCTCTTCATCGATCCGATTTGGGATCACAATAGGAACTCGTGAATGTATTCTTAAGAATTTGAGATGTGGTACAGATTCTAGACGCTCAATCCATAATTTTAATTTTCGGTTTGACAGTGTTAAGGGATCACCACCGCTCAAAATAACTTCATTAATTTCTGGCTGGCTTTCCAGATACTGCCTGATATTGATCCAATCTTCATGTTTAGGCAGGTTTTCCTGATAAGGAAAATGCCGGCGGAAACAGTAACGGCAATGTACGGCACAGGCGCCTGTCAAGGTCAGAAGGAATCGGGAGCTATATTTATGCAGTACGCCTGGCTGCTGATTCGCCTGTTCTTCGCCCAGCGGATCTGTTACAAAGCCGGGATGCTCTTCCAGTTCCAGATGATGAGGCAATACTTGCAGTAACAGCGGGTCTAGAGGATCTCCAGCCTGCATCCGTTCTACAAAAGCACGAGGTACGCGTAATTTAAACTGCTTGGACGCCAGCAGAGCGCCGGATAAAAGTTGCTCAGGGGAGAGTTTTAAAATTTCGAGAAGTTCAAGCGGGTCGGTAATCAGGTCACTGAGTTGTGACTGCCAATTATGTTCTTGGTATAAATACTGTGTCATGCCGGAAGATTAAAAGAACTGAAAATTAAATGAAGCCAGCAGTTTAGCAGTTTGTCGATCAATGAAAATAAAAGACGGCTGCAAAATTTTTAAAAATCCCTGTAATTTGCTATGGTAGGAGAAACTTGGTGCTTTTCTGCTTTGTGAGCTTCAGCAAGTACACAGCTTTGTGATAGCTGCTGTTAAGTTAAGCAGAGTCAGCCAGTTAAATCAGATTTTTTCGTTGCGGCAAAGTGTATTGCTCATTTAGAATACGCAGCATTAAATGAATGTGCATGTGGCAAACCATGTTCTTGTCAGACTTGCTAAATGACATTGCAACAGCCCATAGCATCAATAGATTAAAGTTAGTAAGTTTGGAGTGAGCCAATCATGGCCTATTATTCTACGAACGATTTCAAGTCTGGCCTTAAGGTTATGCTTGATGGTAACCCATGTGCAATCATGGAAAACGAATACGTTAAACCAGGTAAGGGCCAGGCGTTCAACCGCGTTAAACTACGTAATCTTCGCAGTGGTAAAGTTTTAGAAAAAACATTCAAATCTGGTGATTCACTAGAAGCTGCGGATATTGTAGAAGTAGAAATGGAATACTTGTACAACGACGGTGAAATGTGGAACTTCATGGATCCAGTATCATTTGAACAGATCGCTGCTGATAAAACAGCAATGGGTGATGCTGCCAAATGGCTAAAAGACGATTCAAATGAAAAATGTACCATTATGTTATGGAATGGCGTGCCGCTTACCGTCAGCCCTCCTAACTTTGTGGTATTAAAAATTGTTGAAACTGATCCAGGTGTACGTGGTGATACCTCTGGTGGTGGTGGTAAGCCTGCGAAACTGGAAACAGGTGCTGTGGTACGTGTTCCATTGTTTGTTCAGCAGGAAGAAAACGTTCGTGTAGACACCCGTACTGGTGACTATTTAGAGCGTGTATAATGGTTTAAAAATAGACTATTATCAAAGGGGTGATGAAAATCATCCCTTTTTTTATGCCAAAGTCTTAGAGGAAATTAGAAAAAATTTGCCTAAAGTCGCAAAGGAAAAAACAGCAGTACCTCGAATAACACAATTATGCTGATTTGTATGCATCACAAATATGAGGGATTAAATGGAAACTTTACAGCAGAAGTCGACGCTGACTTCAAAAATCATCTGGCTTTTAGTAGCCATCGTCGGGGCAGTCTCCTTTGGAGTTCTAGCACTGAGTCGTGGTGAGCATGTCAATGCAGTCTGGCTGGTTCTGGCCGCAGCTTGTGTGTATAGCATCGCTTACCGTTTTTATAGTTTATTTATTGCCAATAAGGTTTTTGAACTGAACGAGCGCCGTCTGACACCTGCGCATCGCTTGGTCGATGGTCTGGACTATGTGCCTACCAATAAGAGTGTCCTGTTTGGCCACCATTTTGCAGCAATTGCCGGGGCTGGCC
>NZ_SMTB01000056.1:0-17834 GCF_006864105.1 Acinetobacter sp. RF14B
CTCATGAAATACGGTATTCTGATGTGACAAAACCTGAATCCTAGTCGTTAAAGTGTTTGTTTGCACTCATATTTTAACTGTTAGGACTCAGGTTTTTTTATTTAAAGCAAACTATGGGACAGCAGTGCTTACATCGCTCCTTTTTTATTGCAACAAGATTTAATAAACCAGAATCTCTGATAAAAAACACAAGAGACTGTATTTACAGTCTCTTTTTATCCGCTACTTTATTTAAAAATTTCCAGCAGTTCACGCTGGGCATTATGCAGCTTTTCTCCTTCGGCTGGCTGGGCGCGAATCCAGGTGCCATCGCCTTGTAACAGCCAGGCTTGCTGGTTATCTTTCAGATAGTTCAGTAAACCTTGCTGATAAATCCGTTTTTTTAAGGCTTCATCTTCAACGGGGAAGCAGGCTTCTACCCGGTTAAACAGGTTACGATCCATCCAGTCGGCACTTGAACAATAAATTTGTGCATTGCCATTATTAGCAAAATAATAAACCCGCGTATGCTCCAGGAAGCGGCCTACAATCGAACGTACCCGAATATTTTCTGACAGTCCTGCCAAGCCTGGACGCAGGCTGCAAATTGAACGGATAATCAGGTCAATCTGTACCCCTGCCTGAGATGCTTCGTAAAGCTTATTGATTAACTGCATCTCGGTAAGCGCATTGACTTTGACAATAATCTGCGCTGGCTTGCCTGCCTTGGCATGGGCAATTTCATTATCAATATAGTTAACTAACTGGGCATGCAAGGTAAATGGTGCATGCAGCAGCTTTTTCAGCTTGGCCATTTTCCCCATACCGGTCAGTTCCTGAAAAATGCGGTGTACATCTTCACAGAGTTCTTTATCTGTTGTTAATAAACCGTAATCGGTATAAATCCGTGCATTACCCGCATGATAGTTGCCAGTTCCCAGATGTACATAACGGACCAGTTTGTTATTTTCACGGCGCACCACCAGAATCATTTTGGCATGGGTTTTATAGCCAACAATCCCATAGACCACGACGGCCCCAGCTTCCTGTAAAACATTGGCCACAGCAATATTAGACTCTTCATCAAAGCGAGCACGCAACTCAATCACCGCAGTTACTTCTTTGCCATTTCGTGCAGCCTCTGCCAGCACCTGAACAATTTCAGAGTCGGGACCACTACGATACAATGTCTGTTTGATGGCTAGTACTTTCGGATCACGCGCTGCCTCACGCAACAAAGAAATGACAGGGGCAAAAGACTCAAAGGGATGATGCAGCAAGATATCCTGCTTTTGCATGGCACTGAAAATATTTTCATATTTTCTCAGTGCTTTGGGAATGATCGGAGTATGTGAATCATAACGTAAATGGGGACGTTTAAAATTCGATAGCAGACGCGCCAGATTGACCGGCCCTGCCACTTTATACAGCTGCTCTTCTTCCAGATCAAATTCGTTGAGCAAATAATGATAAATATGCTGCGGACAATTTTCTGTCACTTCCAGACGCACGGCACGACCAAAACGGCGAGAGCTGAGTTCGCCTTTCAGCGCTTTGGCCAAATCTTCCACATCTTCATTTAAAGCCAGATCGGCGTTACGGGTCACGCGAAATTGATAACATCCCGTCGCGGTCATACCGGGGAACAGATCGGACACATGCTCATGAATAATGGCGGAAAGCATGACATGGTGCTCCTTGCCATCTGTCAGCTCATCTGGCAAACGCACGACACGCGGCAATGAACGTGGCGCAGGCACCACAGCCAGATCAATTTGACGGCCAAAGGCATCTTTGCCTTCCAGCGTAACAATAAAGTTCAGTGACTTGTTTACCAAACGCGGAAATGGATGTGCCGGGTCTAGACTGATGGGGGTCAGGACAGGCGCAACCTGCTCCTGAAAATACTTTTTGACCCAGGCTGATTGAGCCGGGGTTAACTCGCCACGGCGCAGAAAACAAATATCTTCTTCGCGTAATTTTGGTAAGATTTCTTCATTTAAAATACGGTATTGACGTTCAATTGCAGCATGTGCCGTCTTGGAAATCTGGTCCAGTACCTGCTTGGGCGTCAAACCATCCGGGCTTCGACTTTCATTGCCCAGATCAAGCTGCTCCATAACTCCGGCAACGCGAATTTCAAAAAACTCATCCAGATTGCGCGAAAAAATCAGCAGGAAATTCATGCGTTCGAGCAAGGGGTGTAAAGGATCGACAGCCTGTTCCAGTACACGTAAATGGAAGTCCAGAATAGACAATTCACGATTGATGTAACGATCATTATATGTATATTCAGTCGGTGCCGAAGTGGTTGTGGCTGCCGTATTCATATGAAACCTACGCTATTTTAAAATTTTGCTTATCTGCTTTAGTATGCTTCAACTTGATGTCACTTTGATAAAAACGCCCAAAAAAATTAGGCTTTATTTCAAATTACAGGCCTAAGGTAATTCGGCATAATTCATATAGCGTTGAATCATACGTTTGCGTGCTTTCAGGGCCGATGAATGGCGATGGTCCTGAAAATATTTTGGATTGGTCAGAATCGCTGCCAGAAAAACTGCCTGATCGCGGCTAAGGCTTTGTGACGTTTTACCAAAATAATGTTTGGCTGCGGCTTCAACTCCATAAATATTGTCACCAAACTCGATTGAGTTTAAATAGACTTCCAGAATGCGTTCCTTGGACCACATGCGTTCCATCATCCAGGTAGCGATCGCTTCCTGACCTTTGCGTACAAAGGAACGCTTATTTATTAAAAAAAGATTTTTTGCCAATTGCTGGGAAATGGTTGACCCCCCTGCCACCACGCGGCCTTCATTCTTGTTACGGTTTAATGCGGTCTGGATACCATCCCAGTCAAAGCCATGATGATGAATAAACTTCCCGTCTTCTACCGTAACAATGGCACGCTTCAGGTTCAGGCTAATTTCGTCATAAGGCCGCCATTGGTGCTGAATGGGTTTGGAAGGCTCAGTCCAGTAATCAATCCGCATCATCATGGTGGTATTCACCGGATTGGTGCGCCACCAGACCAAACTTGCAAAAATCCACAACTGTATAAGTAAAATCACACTGACGATGATTAAAATCGTGCGGATCAGAAAGGCTTTCATGTCAGTGCGTTACTCCTGAATATTTGATTTTTCGTGTTAAGCTTATGCGAAATATACACTCATCGCAAAAAAAATAGCATGTCTAAATACTCTCCACCCACCTCCTATCGTAAACCGGAAGTACAACTCTGGTGGATAACTGCGCTCCTGATTGGTATCAATGTCGGCTTATTTGGCTGGCAGGTACTAAGTGGCATGGATATTAGCCAGCCTAGCTCCAGAGATGCCATTTCCTGGGGAGCGGATTATGCTCCCTTAACTTATCTGGCGGAACCCATACGCTTGTTTAGCAGCATGTTTTTCCATTTTGGTCTGATTCATCTCATGCTGAATATGTGGGCACTGTATATTTTTGGTAGCGTTGCTGAACAGCTGTTTGGCCGTTTTTACTTTATTGGGCTCTATGTGTGTGCAGGCCTGATGGGCAGCCTATTTAGCGGTTACATGAACATTCAGGATACTTATGCCTTAATTGAAGGTGGGGTGGCCAATCCTGAGCTTTTACCCAGCGTGAGTGCTGGCGCTTCTGGCGCTGTCATGGGGCTGGGTGCAGCCCTGACGGTCTTGTCCATATTGCCAATACTGCCTCAACAGCGCTTTATTCTGGACAAGAAAACCCTGATCATGATTATGGGCCTGAACCTCGTGATGGGATTTATGATCAGCGGGATTAATAATGCTGCCCATATCGGCGGCATGATCATGGGCGCCTGCCTGACCCTGCTCTGGTATCTGTTACAACGACTGCAATGGGGCAAACTGATGCAACTCATTGCCCTGATTCTGGGCGTGGTCGTGTGTGGCCTGCTCTATCAATATAATCTGGCCTTGCTGGAGCCAATCCGTCCTTTCTGGCAGGACATTCTCCGCCTGATGCAACAGCAGCTGCACATTTAAAGCCACAAAGAAGATGAATCTTACTGATTCATCTCGCGCAGGCTTTGCAAGGGGGGAATATCGGACAGATAACTGAGTCGATAACGCCCCACCAGCGCACAAAGCAGCGTCATCAAGACCGGTAAAATCAGCCAGATTTCCCAGTGTAGCTGAATCAGGAGATCCATTTTATAACTGGCAATGGCACTGATAACTTCGGCAAACAAACATGCCACCACGCCAGCAAACAGGCCGATAAAGCCAACTTCCAGACTCATCAGGTTTTTTAGTTTGCGCTTGGAACTGCCAAAAGAACGCATTAAAGCCACTTCTCGTTTGCGCTCATCCATGAGCAGATTCAGACAGGCCATCAATACCAGAAAGCCGGACACACTGACCAGCATCGCCAAAATAGTAATGATCTGCACCAGAACATTTACTATGCGTTTGATTTCTTCAAGAATCAGACTGACATCAATAAAAACCGTATTGGAAAACCGCTGGATGATAGAAACCAGTTGATCTTTGTCTGTTTCAGGCACATAAAAACTGCCCAGATAACTGCCGGCATTGGCATCCATGCTCTGGGGTGCAAAAATAAAGAAGAAGTTCGGACTAAAGCTTTCCCACTCCACGGTTCTCAGATTCACCACTTTCGCTTCCAGCCTACCTTCAGGCAGACTAAAGCTTAGTTTGTCGCCGAGCTTGATGCCCAGCTCCTTGGCAGTCTGCGCTTCGACCGACACTTCGCCCGGCTGTTTTAATACCGCTTCGCCCTGAACAATGACATTATCCTGAGGATAACGGTCTGACTGGGTCAGATTCAGTTCACGTCTTAGAGTATTGCTTTGCTTAATCAGTTCAGCGTTAAAAGGCTGGTCATTTTTTGCCACCAGGCGTCCGCGAATATTCGGATAAAGTGGCGTGCTGTTCCAGCCATTCTGTTCGAGCCGGGCTTTCAGCTCAGGCATCTCATAAGGTGGCAAACCATACACAAACTGGTTCGGTGTACCTTCAGGCAACTGTTGCTGCCAGCGTTCCAGCAGATCGGTACGCAGTACGGTGAGTACACTGATCAGACTCAATCCGAGAGCCAGTGCGGTAATCTGCAAAGCCGTCTGATACGGCGTATGGACATAAGCCGACAGGTTGAATTTCAGGTTCCGTAGCAGTTTTAACGTGCTCCAGACCGTAAAATACAGCACAGCACACAACAGGATAATTGCCCCAATCACCCAGGCGGTGAGCACAATATTTTCAGTCAGAATCACGCTAAAAATAATCAGGCCCAAGGTCCCGCACAGTAACATCCATAGCATGGACTGGACCGACTTTTCCTGCTGGCGAATTACCCGAATAGGTGGCGTATTTAACAGCTGAAACAGGCTCGGCATCACAAAACACAGCAAGACAATCGCACTGGTCAGCATGGCAACGGGTAAAGGACCCAGCAACATCTTCATCACAGAAAACTCAAGTTGCAGGTTGGGAATCAGTTGCAGCATGAAGTGTAATAAGCCATATCCCAGACTGATCCCAATGAGCGTCCCGATCAGCATGGCAACCAGTAGCATAACTCCAAGCAAGGCCAGATAAGCGGCCAGAATCTGCTGCTTGGTCGCGCCTATACAGCGCATTAGTGCGATATGATCCTGATTCTGCTGTACATAACGTTGTGCCGTTAAAGCAATTGCAATTCCGCATAATAAAATGGTCAGAATATTGGCCAATTGCAAAAAGGTATCCAGATTGGCAATCGGACGCATTAAGCGGGTATTGCCCTCGCTGGCATTACGTAATTTTAGACTACCCTGCTCCTCAAACTCCTGCCCGTCTACTTCGGCGACTGGTGCATCCATTTTCTCTTTTTTAGATTTTATCTGTTGTTTGAACCAAGCTTCATATTCTTGCGTCTGTTCAGGATTACCAGCCAGCAGCAAACGGTAGTCAATCCGGCTGCCCACCTGAATGGCCTGAGTTCGTGCAACATCTGCCTGAGAGATGATGACGGTAGGCGAAAATCCGGAAAAACCAAGCTCCTGATTGGAGTCTTTTGCAATTTGAGCGGTGAACTTAAATTTTGCATCAGCAATATTCAGCTCATCTCCCAACCTTACATTGAGCAGATCCATCGCTCGGGGACTGAGCCAGATTTCACCGGGTTGAATGGTTGTTTTTGCGGGTTGGGTTTGCAATTGACCACGCAGCGGAAAGGCCTGATCAACCCCCTTGACATTGACCATGACAAACTGTTCATCGGTAAAAGCCATGGTATTAAAGAAGGTTACCTCAGACTGCTGTAAATCCAGCTGTCTGGCCTGATCACGCCATTCTTCTGCCAAAGGTTCATTATCTGACAGCACCAGATCAGCTGCCAGCATCTCCGCGGCCTGCAAAGCGACCGCATTTTGAATCTGTTCATTACTGAACTTCAGCGCAGTCGTGGCACTAATGGCCAAGGTCAGGGCAATAATCAGCAGATAAATACCCGTGCTTTTAAAACTTTGTGTGAGTAAGGGACGAAATAGCTGCTGCATATCATCCTCCGCTGGCATGTTCAACGAGCTGACCATCCAGCAGCTCAAAATGCCGCTGACATTGTTGGGCCAGTTTTGGATCATGGGTCACCAGAACCAGCGTGGTGCCCAGTTCACGGTTGAGCTGAAACAGTAATTGCTCGATCTCATGCGCCGTTTCACCATCCAGGTTGCCTGTAGGTTCATCTGCAAAAATGATTTTAGGTGCACTGACCAATGCCCGGGCAATTGCCACCCGTTGCTGCTCTCCCCCCGATAAAACTTTTGGCGTTTGCTGGGCCTGCCGGTCCAGACCAACTTTTTTCAGCAGCAGCAGTGCCTTTTGCTCTGCCTCGCGATATTTAAAACCCGACTGTAAGCGCAACGGTAACATGACATTCTCTAATGCTGTCAAATGTGGCAGCAACTGAAAGGACTGAAATACAAAACCGATATTTTTTAAGCGAACTACAGCACGTTGCTCTTCACTTAAATTCGACACCTGTTCGCCACATACCATCAGTTGACCAGAACTGGCCTGATCCAAAGTCGCTAAAACTCCCAGTAAAGTCGACTTCCCCGAACCCGAACGACCAGTAATGGCCACCTGTTCCCCAGCCTGTATGTCTAGTGAACTATCCTCAAAAATCGTCAGCTGTTTTTGTGAAAGCTGTATCTTTTGTGTCAGCTTCTGGGCAGAAATAATTGCTTGTGGCATGATGGTCGAATCGTAACTGCTTTGAATCATACGTGTCCTATATGAAAGATCGAGTTCAGAAAACCCGTGTATTGCCTTGCCTGATCCTGTGGAGTATATGCCTGATTCCTTTCGGCGTGTCAGCAAAGACCATTATGATTGTGGGTGACAGTCTAAGTGCAGGTTATGGTATTCAACCACAGCAAGGTTGGGTAAATTTATTGCAAAAACACTTAGACCAACACTATCCGAAACAGCACAAAGTGGTCAATGCAAGTATGAGTGGCGAAACCACCAGTGGTGCAGTGGCAAGACTGCCTAAACTGTTACAGACTCATCGTCCGGATATTGTCGTAATTGAACTGGGTGGTAATGATGGCTTGCGCGGGCAGCCACCGCAAATGATCCAGAAAAATCTGGCCAATCTGGTGCAGCAAAGCCAAAAAGCCCAGGCCAAAGTGATTGTATTTGGCATGAAAATGCCACCGAATTATGGTCAGGCGTATGGCAGGGCATTTGAAAATAATTATAAAGTGGTAAGCCAGCAATATAAGGTCAAATTATTGCCTTTCTTTATGCAGGGTGTGGCCGGCCATAAAAGTCTGATGCAGCAGGATCAGATTCATCCGAATGCCAAAGCACAAACGATTCTCTTGAACAATGCTTATCCCTATATTCAAAGTGCGTTGTAAAATGCATGTTTGAAAGTATTTTCCCGCCCTCCTGACGAGAAAAAAACTCTTGAAAATTAAAGTTAGTTCAACAAAAAAACTCTCCTTTTTTAAAGGAGAGTTCGGAAGACTTAAAAACTGATCTTTAACTCTTAGAAATCAAAAAAAACAACTTCTCCGGTTTCCAGTGAGTATTCTGCTCCCACCACTTTTAACTTGCCTTTGGCAATCAGACCTTCAATCACGGCCGAGCCATGACGCAACTGGTTCACTGAGGCAAAGACATTGGATCGTACTGCATGCTTGGATAGTTTAGCCAGATCATCTTTCAGTTCAGTTTGCAGCAGTGTTTCAACGGATGGACGTACCCGGTTTACAATCGACATCAGATTATTGGATGGTGGACAATCTGGGCAGGTCAAGGTATCAATCGTGGCCTGAATAGCGCCACAATGATTATGACCTAATACCACCACCACCGCACAATCATAACGCTCCGCGGCAAACTCTACGCTCCCAACCTGTGAGGGTGCTACGACATTGCCTGCCACACGAATGACAAACAGATCCCCCAGGCCTTGATCAAATACCATTTCCGCAGGGACACGTGAATCCGAACACCCCAAGACAATCGCAAAAGGGTTTTGATCCTCTGCCATTTCTGCTCGCTGTTGATGGCTCAATTGCCTTGGGTGAGAGGTATCGCCCGTAACAAAACGTTGATTACCCTGTTTAAGACGTTCTAGCGCTTCCTGAGCTGTGAGCATTTTTTACCACCACTGTATTGAGTTGGAATATCTTACTGCTAGATTTTTTGAAAGTCACTTGCAAAAAAAATTAGCTGTTTAATTTTTTTGCAATTGAATTGTTTCAGCTCTGGCTGGCCATTTATGCAAATCTGGTCACATTTCACCTCATATTTATTGTCTTAAACAAAAAATTCATAGATGAACAATAGCCAATAATCCTTTAAAATAAACCAAAGATAAGGATAGATTCATCCATACTTTTTAAATTTAGAACATGGAAGTATTTTTGGGGGGGCGATTTGCCCGATCATTTAATTTGAGGAAAGTAGCAATGACGAAAATAATAAAGTTGCGCTCAAATATGTTTTGTTCGGCTTTACTCAGCCTGAGTCTGACTTTATCTGGACTCAGTTATGCACAAAATTTATTTACCGGAACCAAGGCTGAAAAATCAACACAGCTCTTACAGCAATATTTGATCCAGGAACGCCATCAGGCAGGCCTTCAGTCTAAAACACTTAAAATTGGTGATATTAGCTGGAGTTATAGTGAAGGCGGGGCCAAACATAAACCTTCTATTTTACTTATTCACGGACTGGCCGGAACCCGGGATAACTGGAATCGTGTCGCACAGTTTCTTACCCCCTATTATCATGTGATTATTCCTGACCTGCCCAGTAATGGCGAGACCAAGGTTCCTGCCAACTTTGATGTTTCAGTACCAAATGTCACCTCCCAACTGCGCCTGTTTGCTGAAACCTTAGGCATTGAGCAGGATCTGCATGTGGCCGGACACTCTCTCGGCGGCTCTATAGCAACCGTCTATGCTGCACAATATCCATTTGATACCCAAAGCCTTTTTTTAGTCAATAGTGCCGGGATCTATAAACTGGGCAATACCCCTTACACCAAAGACCCACATGCCTTAAAGGATCTGATTGTCACCAAACCTGGAGATCTGGAAGGTATATCCAAACAGCTGATGCAAAATCCGCCTGTTGTGCCCTATCAATTAAAATATGCCCAGGAAAAACTGCTGATTTCACGTTCTGAGCAGACCAGTAAATCCATTGATCAGGTCGTCATGCTCAACCGGATTTATACTCCGGAAAGTTTTGCACGCCTGACCCGGACAGTTGAGGCCCCAACGCTTATCTTGTGGGGTAAGCAGGATCGGATTATTAATGTTGAAGTGGTTAAAGAGCTTTATTCTTTGCTTAAACGTGCCGAAACGCCGGTCATTTTAAATAATGTTGGTCATATGCCGATTTTGGAAGCAGAAAAACAGGTTGCCCAGAGCTATTTGCCTTTTCTGGCCAAGACACAGACCCTAAAAAACCCTCTAGCTGATAAACTCATCCCTTTAAACTAAGTTCAGAGATACCATGCAGAAACATCCCATGATTGAGCAATTGATCGATGCCCAGCTTGATTTTCTGGAGCAGACGTTTGCTCAGGCTGATACCATTCAGACCGAGTTTCATGAGTTCTATCTCTGGTTCCGTAAACATCCCTTAAAAGAGTTGTGGAGCTGTGAACTGATTAGCCAGTTACTGCAAAAACAGATTTTAGCTACAGCAGCCACAACTTTTCTGGTCGAGCAGATTGCTGAACATATTCGTTTTGCACTGGTGCATCCAGCCAATGACCAGACTAAAATTGCTGATGTTATTCCGGTATTAACCGTTGATAAGATCGCGCAATATGTGTCCAGCAAAAGCGGACACCGTCAGCGCCTGATCAAAACCGTGGTCAATAATCCGGCATTTTCAGCCATGATTACGCAATTGATTCAGCACTCCATTCAGGACTATCTGGATAACTCCGTAATTGCCAAAAGTGTTCCCGGGGTTTCCCGTTTCATGAAAATGGGCAAATCTGTTCTGGAAAACGTCACGGATAGCAGCTTAGATGATACTATTGCCCGTTATCTGCAAAAAAATATTCTAAAACTCAGCCAGATGAGTGAACATGTACTGAACCAGCATTTTGATGATGAAAAGCTGTACCATTTTCAGGCCAATCTCTGGCATAAGGTTAAAGAAATGCCACTGTCGGTACTGAAAAACTATATTGAAACCCAGGATCTACCCCATACCGTCGGTCTGGCCCATGAAATCTGGGATCATTTACGACAAACAAAATATATGCAGCAACAGATTCATGATGGAGTATATACCTGGTACATCCGTAATCAGACCCATACTTTTGACCAGTTATTGCGTGACCTGAATATTGATGAAGCCCTGATCCAGCATGAGTTGAATGAACTGCTCGTTCCGCTTATCCAGCAGATGGTTTCCCAGCAGCATCTGAGCACACGCGCCCGTAAATATCTTGAACAGTTTTATTATCGCGAAGAAACCTTAAAAATCTTGAATGTCTAGATAGAAAAGCCGCTTGCAGTTTTTATTCAATTGCCCAAAACCTGCCAATAGAACTCATGTCATTGCATAAAAAAATCCCTCGGCTAACCGAGGGATTTTTTTCGCTTTTTCACTCAAATATTATTTGAAATAAGCGCCTTCTGCCTGACTATGGTCAGTCTGGTCAACCACCTGCATCAGTTCAGGAACATGCTGTTTCAAGGTGGTTTCAACCCCTTGTTTCAGGGTGACATCAATAGCTGAACAGCCTTGGCAACCACCACCGAATTTAAGTACAGCAGTTAAACCATGCTCAGGATCTTCAACCACTTCGACCAATGCACAGTTCCCGCCATGGCCTGCAAGACCCGGGTTAATTTCAGACTGAAGTACGTAAGTAATACGCTCTTCGATTGAAGCATCAGGGCCTACGCGCGGCACTTTTGAATTCGGTGCACGGAAGGTCAACTGGCCGCCAAAACGGTCTTTGTTGTAGTCAATGACCGCATCTAACAGGTACGGAATTGAAGGCGAATCAATAAATGCAGGAAAATCTGGATATTCTTGCTTGTAATCTGTGGGAACAACTTCATCCGGGGCGCTATATGCCATACAACATTCAGCACGCGGTGTACCCGGATTTTCAACAAAAACGCGCACACCAATACCTGGCGTATTCTGTTTTTCCAACAAATCCTTTAAATACTCTTGGGCAGACGGTGTAATCAATAAATTCGGAATATCTTCAACCACTGCAGTGCTGCTGTTCTCAGTCGACATAACAATCATTTCCTCAAGCTGAAGTTACTATTTTAACTGAAGATGCGGGGTAAAGATAAAATTTCAACTAAAATTGTCGGAATTATTATAAAAGTGCTCTCTAAATACCAGATTAATGGCAAGATTGAGCATTATTATTCAGAATGAGAACGACCTGTTATGCTGCATTTACCTTTTAATCATACTGTTACCCTCATTCTGATTACCTGCATTATTTCTTTTATTGCTTTTTCCAAAGAGCGTGTCATGAACCGCCTGATCTTCTGGCCACCTGCCATTCAACGCGGTGAATATGACCGTTTCATTTCACATGGTTTTATTCATGCAGACGGCACTCACCTGCTGTTCAATATGATTACCCTGTTTTTCTTTGGCAGTATTATTGAAAGTTTTTATCGCCAGTATCTCTATGACCTTGGCTTTGTACTGTTCTATCTGGGCGGTTTAATTGCTGCAATTATTCCCAGCTACCTGCACCATAAAAATAATCCACGCTGGGCAAGTTTAGGCGCTTCGGGTGCAGTGTCTGCGGTTCTGTTTGCCTATATTCTATTTGAACCTTGGAAATTGATCTTTGTGTTTTTTATCCCGGTGCCCGCCATTATTTTTGCAGTCCTATACGTGGCCTACAGCATCTGGTCCGGCAAGCGCGGTAACTCTAATATTAACCACAGTGCCCACCTTTGGGGTGCAGCTTATGGAGTGATTATTACTATTCTGATCGAACCTCGACTCATTCCACACTTCCTGAATAAACTGTCGCAGCTGCCTTTCTAGCATGGTCCTGAGCTTGGGGATAGTCGCTACACTTCTATCCCTAGGTAGCAAAATAAATAATCAAATACCTAAATGGCTAAAAATCCTGCTTCCCTCGGGCAGCGTTTTATACAACCCAACCTGTCTCCAAAATGACTCATTGCGATCACTCTTTCACCGCGCTCAGCACTTCACCTATTTAAATAAAATGATTCAGCTGATCGACGTCACTACTTGACTTGCCCGAGTCTATCAACCTGGCCTCAATTGAAACATCTGGTAATAATTTTGACATATAGGATGGCAGTTATTGCCAACCTCAGCAGCAAGTTCACAGCGATAATGTATACATCTGTATATTAATTATGTTAAGCCACGAGATATTTTGCATGTCCACATCTTTAGACGGTCTACAATTTCCACGCCATACCCAACAACAAAAACCAAGTACCTCCAAAGTCGGACGTGAATTACTGGCTCATGCACTTTCTGCTGTCAATCCACAACATGCAGCTGCGGTACAATCTGAAAAAAACTGGCGCAAACAGTATCCTGTTCATTTTAAACGTCTGGTTGAAAATGGTTTAAAAAATGCTGAAGCAGCTATTAGTATTGCAGAACATGGGCTAAAACAGGCGCATGAAAGTTTTGAGTTTTACCGTGATGGTCAAAAGTATGCTTTGAGTCGGGTCATGACGTTGGCCGCCGCCCCGTTGCATACCTTCAAAATCATAGGTCAGTCAGCGGCAGCACCAGAATGGTATGTGCCCTATCAAGGCAAAAAGTTGCATGGACCCGCCTTACTTGAGCAGATCCAGACCTGGCAAGATCAAGGCATTATCGAAGCCAGCCATGCCCAAGCTCTGCGTGCCTGCGTGGCTCATCCAGAATGGTTCGATCTTTCGGACCGTACCACCGTGTTGTTTGGTGCTGCTTCTGAAGCCGGGCCACTGACCTGGCTGTCCAGATGGAAAGCCAATATTGTGGCCATCGACCTGCCCAATACTCGGGTCTGGGGCAAGATTATTGAGACTGTCCGTCAAGGTAGTGCCACACTGTATGCACCCTCAAGTGAAGCTTTAAATACCGATACAGCAGACCACATCCTGAAAGAAAAGCTCGGTGCCAATTTATTAACCCAGATTCCTGAAATTGCCCAATGGCTGGCGCAATTTGAGCAGGATCTGGATTTGGCTGCGATTGCCTATCTGGATGGTGAAAAACATGTGCGTGTATCTATGGCAATGGATGCCATCATGAAATACGTCAGTGAACAAAAAACCAAAACCAGTCTGATGTATATGTGTACCCCAACAGATGTGTATGCTGTACCGCAAGATGTGATTCAGGCGGCCCAGCTTAAATACCAGCAGCGCTCCAAGACCGAAGGTTTGATTGCTAAAGGTATTTCTACCCTGTCCGGCCAGTATTTCTTTAAAAAGAACAATACAGACCTGATTCACTCGGCTCAGGGTCAGGCCTATGGCATTGCGGACTGTCTGGTGGTAGAGCAAGGTCCGAACTATGCTTTAGCAAAACGCATCCAGCAATGGCGTGCCACCTTGGCACGTACCCAGGGTCAACGTGTCAGTATCAATATTGCCCCCTCCACCACAACCTATTCGGTGACCAAAAACCCGCTGCTCAAAGCTGCTTTTAATGGTGCCAGCCTGTTTGATGTAGAGGCTTTTGCCCCCGAAACCACCAATGCCATTATGGCCGCACTCTGGATTCATGACCTGCGCAATCCTGACTCTGTTGCCAATCCAGAAGTAAAACTTGATCATCCTTTAGAATTAATGATGCACGGCGCCAATCATGGCGGTTTATGGCGAGTGGCTTACCTGCCACGCACGGCATTGCCTTTTGCTGCGCTGTATGGTTTTGCAACGAATAAACTGCCGAAAGGATTGTTGGGTAAGTTGAAGAAGTAATTTTTTCTGAAATAAAGATGAAATCAATTTTATTGGTCAGGCGACATGGATGTCGCCGTTAGGCTGTGATATAGGGACATATCATCAGCCTAACAAAAGATTTTTGTTACTTTTGATCTTTCAAAAGTAAGGCTAAGAAATACTCATTTTTTACATTTAGTTGAAATTAGCTATTAATCCTTCTATTGAAAGTACTTTTAGCCTTCTGATTACCCTCACCTCACCCCAGCCCTCTCCCATAGGGAGAGGGAGCATCCCTTATAATTTTGCAAGCCATTGGATAACAAACGGTCTTCTATTTCAGCAAAAAATCACCAATTTTAAGGTTAGAAAATTTTCTCCCACCCATAAAAAAAACGCTGCTCCAGCAGCGTTTTTCACATCAAACCTTTTTAGAATACTTTCAATAATAACCAGTATAAACCGCCAGACAAACAAATCGTGGTTGGCAGGGTAAATACCCAGGCGGATAAAATTGTTTTCACCATCTGGAAATTCAGACCAGATTTGTTCGCCACCATCGTACCAGCAACTGCAGAGTTCAGAACGTGTGTGGTCGAGACTGGCATCCCCAAACCATCTGCCGCAGCAATGGTTGACATCGCCACAAGCTCGGCAGACATCCCCTGACCATAGGTCATATGCTGTTTACCAATACGCTCACCCACAGTCACGACAATGCGCTTCCAACCCACCATCGTTCCTAGCCCCAAAGCCAAGGCTGTTGCCACTTTCACCCAGGTCGGAATGTATTGCAGGAAAGAGTCCAGATTGTCACGATATGCTGCTACTGTTTTTTCCTCTGCACCAGACATGACCGGTAAAGCTTTCGCCTTATCCAGACGTTTGAATGCTGTTGTGCTTAAGTACATATCATTACGGAATTCAGATACCTGTGCTTCTGGTACATCCTTAATACTGCTATAAGTACCCACTTTCTCACCTAGATGGTCTGTCAAACTGGCCAGCGCCGGCACCACTTCAGGTGTAAGTTCCTTGGTTTGAATATACTTGGTAATCACATCACGCGCTTGTGCATCTGGAATATCGGCATGCTCCGGATAGATCAAATCAGCTGTTTGTGCAGATAACTGACCAAAAGACTGGATATGCTGGCTATCAAGATTTTTATTCAGTGAATAAGCCAAAGGTACACAGCCAATCAAAATCAGCATGATCAAGCCCATACCCTTTTGACCATCATTTGAACCATGCGCAAAGCTTACGCCGGTGCAGGTAAAGATCAGAATGGCACGAATCATCGGTGGTGGTGGCTTGTTGCCTTCAGGCGGTTGGAACAGTTCCAGTTGACGCTTAAAGATTTTCTTCACCAGCAGAAACAGGATCGCAGCAAATGCAAAGCCGATTAAAGGCGAAAATAACAGCGCTTTACCCACTTTCATGACTTGCTCCATGTCTACACCTGAAGCCCCTGCACCCGAATTCAGAATATAGTTCATGATGCCTACCCCCAAAATCGAACCGATCAGGGTATGCGAACTGGAAGCCGGAATACCAAGAAACCAGGTGCCCAAATTCCAGAGAATCGCCGCGATCAGCATGGCAAAAACCATCGCAAAACCTGCGCCGCTTCCTACATTCATAATCAGTTCGACTGGAAGTAAAGCAATAATTCCGTATGCTACGGCGCCACTTGCGACCATCACACCGAGAAAGTTACAGAAACCTGCCCACATCACTGCAACAGGTGCAGAGAGCGCATTGGTATAGATCACCGTCGCTACTGCATTCGCGGTATCGTGAAAACCATTCACGAACTCGAAACCCAAAGCAATAAACAGGGCCGTGGCCAGCAGAATCACTGAATAGAGGCTTAAAGCAGGGACATACGCTAAATCTGCAGACAATTGGAAGCCGATATAAATCAGTGTGGAAATAATAACAGTCAAAAACACCGGCATAAAAAATTTCGGTGTGGGCACATGAACATTGGTTGACTTCTGTACAGAAGCCCCTTGTTGTGCTGAATCTATGGGAGTTTGGTTAGAATTCATGCAAGCAGGAATAGAGGATACAATGATCCCCGTATTGTTCAGTTAAATTGTGACAATTATATGACAGTTTGCCGGCTTATGAAGCAAATTTTTCAGCTTTATTCCGACCAGCGCATATTATTTCATCTGAATACTGCCGCTGATTTTTTATTAAAAATTATTTATTTGCTCCTTCCACCTCTTTTTACCCCTTCCTGCTTTCAATACACTAAAACGCTGTCATGCGTGAAATATGCTGCGATCCGAATGATGACAAAAATTTTATGGCTGCATCATGCCAAAGAAATATGACAATATTATGAATAAAAGCAGTTGGTTATTCTTTAGATCTTGATTCTCTTCAGCTTTAAGGGCTTGGCCGGCTTACTACACCCGCTGCTCTTATCTATAGCTGCACATCTATAGACTTATCAAATTTTTATATCACGCATATCCATCATTCTTAAGTTCATGCAGCAGATATTGGATAACTAATCTGCTAAGATTACACACATTTTTGATTCCTGCTGAGAAAGTCTGCATGTCCACACTTACCACTCTAAAAGAACTTCTTGCCAAGAAAATTCTCATTATCGATGGTGCGATGGGTACCATGATCCAACGTCACAAACTGGAAGAAGCGGATTATCGTGGTGAGCGTTTTGCAGATTGGGCACATGACCTCAAAGGTAATAATGACCTTTTAGTGCTGACCCAACCGCAAATTATTCAAGGTATTCATGAAGCCTATCTTGAAGCGGGTGCTGACATTATTGAAACCAACACTTTTAACGGTACGCGTGTTTCCATGTCGGATTACCACATGGAAGAGCTGGTACCGGAGATTAACCGTGAAGCGGCACGTCTGGCCAAAGAAGCCTGCGCCAAATATTCAACGCCCGAGAAACCACGTTTTGTAGCCGGTGTACTGGGGCCAACCTCACGTACCACCTCTATTTCTCCAAATGTAAATGACCCTGCGTTCCGTAACATTACCTTTGATCAGTTAAAAGTGAATTACATCGAATCAACCAAGGCGTTGATTGAAGGCGGTGTAGACATCATCCTGATTGAAACAGTATTTGATACCTTAAATGCCAAAGCTGCCATTTTTGCAGTTAAAGAAGTCTTTAAAGAACAAGGCTATGATCTGCCAATCATGATTTCGGGCACGATTACCGATGCTTCAGGCCGTACCCTGACCGGTCAAACAGCAGAAGCCTTCTGGAACTCGATGCGTCATGCAGAGCCGCTTTCGATTGGCTTTAACTGTTAAATGACGTTGCATTAGCCCATTTACTTTAAAATTTAATACCGGAATTGGGAGGTAGCTGATATTTCTGCTGAATAGCCGCCTGCTGGTCAATGACTTTGGTTGAGATTCATACCGGAAGCAGGTC
>NZ_SMTB01000057.1:0-17366 GCF_006864105.1 Acinetobacter sp. RF14B
TACGTTTTGGCCGAATGAAAGATGAAGGCATTGCTTCAGTGGAAGGGACTTCACTGATCAAGCGTAATAACTGTGGTAAAGCGCTGGAGATTGCGCGTCTTGCACGTGACATGCTGGGCGGGAACGGTATTTCTGATGAGTTTGGCGTCGCCCGTCATCTGGTGAACCTTGAAGTGGTGAATACCTATGAAGGCACACATGATGTACATGCCTTGATTTTGGGCCGTGCTCAAACAGGCATTGCCGCATTCTGCAATTAATTAAATCAAACTTTTCTTATTGATCTGAGGATGTTCATACCTGAGCATCCTGCAGGATACTTATCTTAAAAAATTAATCAAAACGTCAATAAAGGATTCATCGTAAAACATTCTTGTCAATCGATGCTTGTGTAAGCCTGTGTTTAAAAAATATCGGAATAAAAATAATAAAGAACAGGCAAGCAAAGGTGGAGGACTGGGACTGTCGATGGCTCATTTGGGAAAATGAGGTAAATGGAATGAAGAATGAGATTAATCATACGTCTGCGGTCGCAGCGCTGAAGTTGCCCTCGAATGTAGGCACTCTGCATCGTATTACAGCACATACCTGGAAACTGGCCTTTATTTTTGCTTTTATTTCACTGGTGATTGACGGCGTGGATATCATGCTGTTGTCGTTCAGTCTGACCAGTTTGAAAGCAGAGTTTGGCCTGTCTTCTTTTCAGGCTGGCATGCTAGGAAGTGCTTCTTTGGCAGGGATGGCGCTGGGTGGCATTACGGGTGGATGGGCCTGTGACAAGTTCGGACGGGTAAAAACCATTGCCTGGTCTGTGGTGTTTTTCTCGATCATGACCTGTATTTTGGGATTTACCCAAAGTTATGAGCAGTTCATGATTTTACGTTTTATTGGTGCTTTTGGACTCGGTTCACTCTACATG
Organism: Acinetobacter sp. RF14B; assembly: GCF_006864105.1. NCBI lineage: Bacteria > Pseudomonadati > Pseudomonadota > Gammaproteobacteria > Moraxellales > Moraxellaceae > Acinetobacter > Acinetobacter sp. RF14B. The sequence goes on from NZ_SMTB01000057.1 coordinate 920, forward strand.
GCCTGTAATACGTTAATGGCTGAATATGTACCGACCAAATACCGGACCACAGTCTTAGGAACGCTACAAACTGGACAGACGATTGGCTATATTGTCGCCACTTTAATGGCCGGAGCCATCATCCCTGATTATGGCTGGCGCATGCTGTTTTATGTAACTATTATTCCTGCGGCCTTTGCCTTGATTTTTATGCGCTTTGTGCCAGAACCTGCATCTTGGCAGGAAGAAAAAATCAAGCAATTGCAAAATCGTCATATAAAAGTTGAAGCTGAGCCGACGCTGGCTGTTGCGCAACAGCCAGCGGAAAGTATTTATAAGCGTATTTTTGGCCACCAGCAGCACCGTAAAATGTTTTTGCTGTGGATGACCACTGCGGCATTTTTACAGTTTGGCTATTATGGCGTAAATAACTGGATGCCTACCTATCTTGAAACCGAACTCAACATGAACTTCAAGGCATTGACCGGTTATATGGTAGGTGCATATACGGCCATGATCCTGGGCAAGATTTTAGCGGGTTATCTGGCAGATAAATTTGGCCGCCGGATCACTTTTGTATTTGGTACGGTCAGTACAGCTGCCTTTTTACCGATTATCATTTTCTATAACAGCCCGACCAATATTGCCTACTTACTGGTCACATTTGGCTTCTTATATGGCATTCCATATGGCGTGAATGCAACGTATATGGCGGAAACCTTTTCTACTGATGTGCGGGGAACTGCGATTGGCGGTGCCTACAATATGGGACGCCTGGGCGCAGCTATTGCCCCTGCAACGATTGGAATTATTGCTGCGGGCGGTTCATTCACCCTGGCCTTTATTGTGATGGGTGCCGCCTACTTTATTGCTGGTGTAATTCCTGGACTCTTTATTCGTGAGCGTCAATATGACCCGCAAGCCAATCTGGTGGTTCCAGCAGATGAAGAAGCTAAAGCTAAGAAGACGGTAGTGTCGGACCGACCAGCTGCTGTGAAATAAAACCTGAAATAAAAATGATCAGGATGGAGCAGTAAGGTCCATCCTCTTTAAAAAGGAAGAAAGATATGGGAGCTTTACAGGGAATTCGTGTTTTAGACTTGAGTCGCGTGCTGGCAGGACCTTGGTGCGGACAGATTCTGGCTGATCTGGGCGCTGAAGTCATCAAGATTGAAAGGCCACATGTCGGGGATGATACCCGGATGTGGGGACCGCCCTGGATGCCGGATCAGGAGGGCAATGCCACACGTGAGTCCGGATATTTTCAGTGTGCCAACCGCAATAAATATTCGGTTGCAGTCGATATTGCGAGTGCCGAAGGTCAGGAACTGATCCGGGAAATTGCCAAAACGGCAGATGTAGTGATTGAAAACTATAAGGCAGGTTCACTGGCAAAATATGGCCTGGACTATGCCAGCTTAAGCGCACTAAATCCGAAGCTGGTGTATTGTTCGATTACTGGGTTTGGTCAGGATGGGCCACGTGCCGAAGAGCCCGGCTATGATTTCATCATTCAGGGCATGTCGGGCCTGATGAGTATTACCGGTGAAAGTGATGATAGGCCAGGTGGAGGCGCACAGAAGGTTGGCGTGGCAGTAGTGGATATCCAGACCGGCTTATATGCAACCATTGCCATACAGGCCGCCCTATGGTCATGTCAACAGAGCGGACGCGGCCAGTATATTGATATGTCGCTCCTCGATGTGCAGGTCGCAGCACTTGCCAATCAGGGCATGAACTATTTAAGCTCGGGTGTTTCGCCAGTACGGATGGGGAATCATCATCCAAATATTGTGCCTTATCAGACTTTTAAAGCAAAAGATAAGGAATTTATTATTGCCTGTGGTAATGACAAGCAATTTAAAGATTTATGTATGGCCATTGATTTGCCGGAGCTACTACAAGACAGCAGATTCCAGCGTAATCAGGATCGGGTAAAACATCGGGATGAATTAATTGCATTATTATCTGAATATTTTCTCAGAAAAAATGTCAAAGACTGGGTTGATGCGATTCATGCTGTCAAAGTGCCGGTCGGGGTGATTAACTCGATTGAAGAGGCATTGGCTGAACCACAAGTCCAGCATCGCGGTATGGTGGTCGATGTGCCACATCCATTGAATGATCGCTTCCAAGTGATTGCTTCGCCGATCAAGCTGTCTGAAACCCCAGTAGAATATCGGCATGCACCGCCACAACTGGGCCAACATACCGGCTTTATCTTATCCCGCTTCAAAACTCCGGAACAATTGGCTGCATTACAGGCCAAAGGCATTATTGATGGCTCGATTCACTCTCTTGCCGATGAGACGGTGGCCTGAAACCAGCGCCTTGATATTGCTTTCATGACACGCCTTTGCCGAAGTGAATCTCTACTTCGGCTTCTTTATATTGGTATTTTTGCTAGAGAGTGGTTCTAAGGGAAAATAGTCACATGCCAGTGGACGCGGTATGATACGCAGATGCAGTCATTGGAACAGATTATGAAAATTGTTGCAGATGAAAATCTGGCATTTACCGACTATTTCTTTGCCGAATTTGGCGACATTCAACATCGCGCAGGACGCAGCCTGTCTGCACAGGATGTTAAAGATGCGGATGCTTTACTGGTTCGTTCCGTGACCCAGGTGAATGCAGCACTATTACAGGGCAGTCGGCTTAAATTTGTGGGTAGTGCCACGATTGGCACCGATCATCTGGATATTGCAGCGCTGGAAAATAAGCAGATCAGCTGGGCCAATGCACCGGGTTGTAATGCGCAGGCTGTGGCTGAATATGTGATTACGGCTTTATTGCATGTGCAGCCAGACCTACTCAATGCTGGTCAGCAATTTACTTTGGGTATTGTCGGCCTTGGCAATGTCGGTTCGCGTCTGGCCACTCTGGCAAAACTGCTGGACTGGAAGGTAATTGCCTATGATCCTTATGTACAGCAGGAACAGGTTCAGCAAGTGGAATGGACGGAACTACTTAAGCAAGCGCATGCAGTCTCGCTACATGTACCGCTCACCAAAACTGGCCAGTATCCGACCTATCATCTGATTAACACGGTTAGCTTGGCGCACATGCAGCCTGAGACCTTTCTGATTAATTCCGCACGTGGTCCGGTGATTGAAGAGCAGGCCCTGATTCAGGATATTCAGAAGACTGGAAGAAAAGTGGTACTGGATGTCTTTGAACACGAACCGGAAATTTCTGAACAGCTGCTTGATCTGCTGACTTTGGTGACGCCCCATATTGCCGGTTATAGTCTGGAAGGCAAGGCACGTGGTACACAAATAATTTATGACGCATTTTGCCAGACGTTTGGCTTTGACAGGCATAAACAGTTTGAAACCCAGTTGCCTGTCTGTGAGCCATTTTTCCAAAACCAGAATTTGAAAATGTCGCTACAACAGCATCTGTCTCAAATCTACGACATTGCCCGTGATGATGCCAGTCTGCGTGCCTGTCTAAAAGACGGCAAGGTTGACCAGCAGGCATTTGACCATTTACGTAAAACCTATCCGCTACGCCGGGAATGGGCAGCACATGGAGGGCCACAAGCATGAGCCAGTCCGTGTCCTATCAACCGACTTGTGATCTGCAAAGTATTCAAGCGCGCGCCAGAATGTATACTCAAATCCGCCAGTTTTTTGCTGAACGTAAAGTGCTGGAAGTTGAAACCCCTGTCTTGTCACAGGCAGGTGTGACCGATGTACATTTAGCATCTATTCAGGCACAGCGCCATGTCATGGGCAAGCTGAGTACTCATTATTTGCAAACCTCCCCAGAATTTGCCATGAAGCGTTTATTGGCCAGTGGAAGCGGGCCGATTTACCAGATTTGTAAAGTTTTCCGTGATGATGAACATGGCCATAAACACAACAGCGAGTTTAGTATGCTGGAGTGGTACCGTCCGGGTTTCAGTCTGAAAGAGTTAATGTTTGAAGTGACTGAGCTGCTAAATGGCGTCCTCAAAGCACGCTTTGGTGAAGTACGGCCAACGGTCCTGAGTTATAAACATGCCTTTATGGATCGTCTGGATTTAAATCCCCTCCAGGCGACTGTGCCACAATTGCAGGATTGCTGCCGCAGGGTAGGACTGAATCTGGACTTGGGCAATGACCGTCTGGGCTATATTGATCTGTTATTTTCACATATGGTAGAGCCAAGCCTGGGTTTTGATACTGTTGTATTTCTGACAGATTTCCCGCCTGAGTTGGCCTCACTGGCTAAAACCACACTTGATGAAGACGGTGAACTGGTTGCTGCACGTTTCGAGCTGTATATTGAAGGGCTGGAACTGGCGAATGCTTATGACGAGCTAATAGATGCCGAGGTTTTGCGCTCTCGTTTTGAAGCGGATAATGCCGAACGAGCAGCACTCGGTTTGCATGTGATGCCCATCGATGAATATCTGCTGGCAGCATTGCCCAAGATGCCGGAATGTTCAGGCATTGCCTTGGGGCTGGACCGTCTGCTGATGGTTGCAACCCGGCAGATGAAGCTAGAGCAGGTGATTGCTTTTCCAGCAGATATTTCCTGATCCAGGCTTAAGTTTTGTTTAAGCTTTCTTGGAGACAAGAAGCTTAGGTGTAGGCCTTAAACAATAAAAAGCACCCAAGGGTGCTTTTTTAATCAATATCAATAGTCTGTTGATATTGTTCCTTTAATACTCCCAGTGCCTGAATACGCCGTTCAATCAGCATCTCCCCAATGTCCGGTCCCTGAATATCGGAGGGTAGGTCTTGAGCTTTAATATTTCGTACCAGCTGCATGGCTTCTAGTACATATTGTGCCTGCGGATAAGGCCGGTCTTCCAGACCTAAGCGGCCACGCGAATCACATTCACAGGCTTGTATAAATGCTTCGACACGCTCAGGACGACGTAATACATCCAGCCGCTGCAATAAACGCCATAAAGTGCCGGGCTTCAGATTAAAAGCCTGATGGCATTTTAGATGCTCCTTACATACCGCCAACGCCAGCTGTTTGGTATAAGTCGGTACTTTGAGCCGTTCACATAATGCCGTTACCGGTTTAATGCCGCGCTCTTCGTGCATGATATGTCGCGGTAATTCTTCTACAGGCGTCAGCGCTTTACCCAGATCATGCACCAGAACCGCAAAACGTACATCCAGACTATAATTCTGACGGCAAGCTTGTTGTAAAGACATCATGGTATGAATACCGCAATCAATTTCCGGATGATATTCAGGGCGTTGCGGAATACCATATAACGCATCAATTTCCGGGAACAGAACTTTTAAAGCACCACAACTGCGTAACACTTCAAAATAAACATCCGCATCACGCTCCATCAGGGCACGTGCTGTCTCTTTCCAGACCCGTTCCGGGGTTAGCGCATCCAGTTCACCTGATTCAGTCAATTGTTGCATGAGTAGCAGGGTTTCATCAGCAATCTGAAAACCCTGACGATGATAGCGTGCAGCAAAACGGGCAATCCGCAGGACTCTTAATGGATCTTCAATGAAGGCATCGGACACATGACGTAAAACCCGATTTTCCAGATCTTGCTGACCGCCATACGGATCATAAATCTGGCCGGCCTCATCCATGGCCATAGCATTGATGGTCAAGTCGCGGCGGATCAGGTCCTGTTCCAGCGTTACACTGATGTCAGTGTGAAATTCAAAACCATGATAACCAGAACCGGATTTGCGTTCGGTGCGGGCTAGCGCATATTCTTCTTTGGTTTCTGGGTGTAAAAAAACAGGAAAATCTTTCCCGACAGGATGATAGCCTAAGCTCAGCATATGTGCAGGCGTGGTACCAACCACCACATAATCTTTTTCGTGATAGGGATGCCCGAGTAAGTGATCTCGCACTGCACCGCCTACTAAATAAACTTGCATGAAAAAACCTCTATTCTTAACAGCATCATGCTACAGAATAGAGGTTTTCTCAAGTTAAGAAGTGACGCGAATGCGTATAGTTCTTATAGGGCGTTTTTTTCAACTTCCTGGATTTCAGCCACAGTTAATGCTGTCATGTTCACTAAACGGCGAGTAGTTGCGGTTGGGGTCAGAATATGTACCGGTTTCGCTGCACCTAGTAGAATTGGACCAATTGTTACATTATTCCCTGATGTTGCTTTTAACAGGTTAAATGAAATATTAGCCGCATCCAGATTTGGCATGATCAGCAGGTTGGCAGAACCCTTGAAGCGTGAGTTCGGGAAAGCAAACTGACGGATATTTTCATCTAGGGCTGCATCACCGTGCATTTCACCTTCAACTTCAAGTTCTGGTGCAATTTCAGACAGGAGTTCAAATACACGACGCATTTTTTGCGCGCTGACATCATCCTGATGGGAACCGAAGCTCGAATGTGAAAGCAGGGCAATGCGTGGAGTCATACCAAAACGGCGAACTTCTTCAGCAGCCAGAATAGTCATTTCTGCCAGTTGTTCAGCGGTCGGGTTGGTGTTGACATAGGTATCTGCAATAAACAGGTTACGATCTTCCAGCATCAAGGCATTCAGCGTGAAGAAGGTATTGTGACCGTCTTTCTTGCCAATAACGTTGCTGACAAAGTCCAGGTGGATGTCATAGCTGGAGTAAGTACCACATAACATGCCATCGGCAAGACCATGTTTGACCAGCATTGCAGCAATCAGGGTTGAACGGCGACGTGCTTCACGCTGAGCATACTCAGGCGTAACGCCCTTGCGTTGCATGATGGTGTAATAGTCATCCGCAAACTTCTGGTAATCCGGGTTTTTCTCCTGATCGACAATCGTGATGTTCGCGCCGTCTTCAAGACGCAAGCCCAGCTTCTTGATATTGGCTTCAATCACTGCCGGACGGCCGACCAGAATCGGTTTGGCCAGACCTTCATCGACTGCAATTTGTGCCGCACGAAGTACGCGCAGATCTTCACCTTCGGCATAGGCAATGCGTTTCGGGTCAGATTTTGCCTGTTCAAAGATAGGCTTCATCATGAAGGCAGAATTATAGACGAACTCAGACAGGCGCTGACGATAAGCTGCGAAGTCCTGGATTGGGCGAGTTGCTACGCCAGAATCCATAGCAGCCTGGGCAACTGCCGGAGCAATTTCCAGAATCAGACGTTGATCCAGTGGACCCGGAATCAGGTAGTCACGGCCGAAAGATGCCGATTTTTCACCATAAGTCGAGGCATCAGCTTCGATATGCGCCATGCGTGCAATTGCATGTACACAGGCAATTTTCATTTCTTCGTTAATCGTTGTCGCACCTACATCAAGCGCACCACGGAAGATATAAGGGAAGCACAGGGCGTTATTCACCTGGTTCGGATAGTCAGAACGGCCAGTTGCCATAATCACGTCATCACGAACTTCATGGGCATGTTCAGGCAGAATTTCCGGATTCGGGTTTGCCAAGGCAAAAATGATCGGATCTCTGGCCATGGTTTTAACCATTTCTTTGGTCAGAATACCTGCCGCAGAAAGACCGAGGAACATGTCTGCACCGGCAATCACTTCACCGATCTGAGTCTCTTCAATATCTTGTACATAGGCTTTTTTAGACTCGTCCAGACCTTCACGTTTAGACGTTAACAGGCCACGTGAGTCCGCCACAATGATATTTTCTTTTTTGGCACCCAGTGCGCACAGCAGATTCAGACAAGACAGCGCAGCAGCACCCGCACCTGAAGCAATAATCTTGATCTCATCAATTTTTTTACCGTTGAGCTTCAGCGCATTTAACAGGGCAGAACCTACAATGATAGAGGTCCCGTGCTGGTCATCATGGAATACAGGAATATTCATGCGCTCACGCAGTTTCTGTTCAATATAGAAACATTCTGGAGCCTTGATATCTTCAAGGTTGATGCCACCAAAGGTGGGTTCCAGAGCAGCAACGATATCAACAATCTTATCCGGATCATTTTCTGCAATTTCAATATCGAATACGTCAACGCCAGCAAATTTTTTGAACAGTACGCCTTTACCTTCCATCACCGGCTTAGATGCAAGCGGGCCAATATTTCCCAGACCCAGTACTGCAGTACCGTTAGTGACGACAGCCACCAGGTTGCCACGTGCGGTATAGAGGGCAGCTGTTGAAGGATCACGTTCAATCTCAAGACATGGAGCCGCTACGCCAGGCGAATAAGCAAGGGCTAAGTCACGTTGGTTGACCAATTGTTTGCTTGGTGTAACGCTGATTTTTCCCGGAGTAGGAAATTCGTGATAGTAAAGAGCCTGTTGCTTTAAAGATTGTTCGTCCATCTGTATCTCGATCGTTGTAAAGATTACCCGGCAACCGGGTAAATAAATTAGATTTATGGCTTCGAATATACCATTTGTTAGGCGCTTAGCCCAGTCAAAGCCGCCCGTTTTTCAAACAAAATTATTGAACAGGGCTATGAACTTAGACGTGCAGGGTATAAGAAGCAAAGTTGCGGTTTTGCTCCAAATAGGCAGTCGCTTCCTGCTCTGGCAAAGGTTTGGAAAATAAATAGCCTTGGGCAATATCACAATTTAAATCAAGTAAATAGTCAAATTGTTCCCGAGTTTCGACACCTTCAGCAACCACAATCATTCCCATTGCTTTGCCCATTGCAACTATGGCGCTTACCAGCGCTTCCTGTTTGGTTTCCCCAATTTTAGAGACAAAACTTCGATCAATTTTTAAGATGTCAATAGGAAAGTCGGCAAGATAGGACAAAGACGAATAGCCGGTACCGAAGTCATCTAGAGAAATATTAATCTGGCGCTGCTTGATTTGATCTAGCAGCACTTTAATTGCCTCAGAATTTTCAATCAGGGACGATTCGGTAATCTCAAGTTCTAGGCTGCTGCCAGAAATCTGGTTTTCTGCAATGGCATGATCCAGATCATTCAGGAGCTGACCGCGACGTAACTGCTGTGCCACGATATTGACTGAGACACAAATATTATTAAAACCCAGTTCATTCCATTTTTTAATTTGCTGTGCTGTTTGCTGAATCACTAGGCGGCCAATATCTGAAATCAAGCTGGTCTGTTCAGCCAGTGGAACAAACAGACCGGGTGGAATAATGCCTTTTTCAGGATGGTTCCAGCGTACCAAAGCCTCAAAGCCATAAATTTTCTGGTTGTGGAAGTGAATTTTGGGCTGATAATACACCACCAGTTCATTATTATGCAGTGCTTTGCGCAGATCGCGTTCAATAAAAATCCCTTGCTCGAGGAGTGCAGTATTTTTGCTGGAATAGAAACGAATGGTATTGCCTCCCAGATCCTTGGCCTCACTCAAAGCCTGTTCGGCACAGTTATTCAGATAATCCAGCTGACGGCCATGGTCGGGATAAAATGCAATCCCCATCGACAGGGTAATCACATAATCCTGTCCATAAATATGAAAGGGTACTTTAAAGGCTTCAACGATGCACTGGCAATGCTCCTGCACCGAGGGCCGAATATGCGATATTTCATATAGAATCGCAAAATCATCTCCATTCAGATGGGCAACAAACAGGGCTTCAGCATTGGTGATGCGCAGACGCTGTGCCACCTGGCGTAACAGTTCATCCCCCCCATTATTGGATAGATATTCATTTAACGGGCGGAAGCGATCAATATTGAGTCGAATGACGGCAATTTTCTGGATGGAATCTTTTTGTGAAACCAGATATTGATGTAGCTGATAATTATAGTAAAAACGGTTGGGCAAGTCGGTCAGAGCGTCATAGTTTTCAAGGTAGGACAGACGTTGTTCCTGCAGTTTGCGCTCGGTCAGATCCGAGACAATACCGATATAATGGGTAATACGGTCCTTTTCATCAGTGGTAGCATTAATATGGAGCCACAAAGTCAGTTTTTTACCTGATCGAAATTTTGCATGAATTTCCCCATCATAAGAGCCGGTGTCTTTAACTTTTTTGATGATGGTCGCCCGCATGCTGGGCCGTTGCCCGATTTTAGAAGGGGCAATAATATCAAAAAGGGATTGTCCAATTAATTGATTACGATTAAAGCCGGTCAGATATTCATAGTGGGGATTGACATCAATATAATTGAGTTCCTGATCCAGAATAAAAATCCCTTCGGCGGCCTGTTCCATCACACTGGCAACCAGTTTTAAACGTTCCTGAGATGTGCGTTCCTGCTGAATGTCACGACGAATACCGACCATTCTCAGCGGTTTATGGCTGACTGGGTCGCTGCTAATCACACGACCAACATCATGCACCCAATTCCAAACCCCTGGTGATAGCTGAATCCGGTAAGTCACATCATAACGGTCAACCTGCCCGCGTAGATGCTGCTTGATAGCAGATTTAAAAGATTTAAGATCATCCGGGTGAATCAGTTGCTTTAAATAAATATTATGCTCTTTGGAGCCTCTCAGGATTTTTTCATTCTTATGGTTGACCAGGGTGATTTTCCGGTTGGCAATATCCCAATCCCATGGTCGCAGTCCGGCAATATTGTGTGCCAGCTCCAGATTCTGCTGCTGATTTTTCAGGTCAAGATTAATCTGCTCAATATCATAGGTACGTTCACGCACTTTTTGTTCAAGTAGCTGATTGATGAGCTGGAGCTGCTGTTCAATATCTTTGGATTTGTTGACTTCTTTTTGTAATTGCTGACACAGCTCATCGGTCCAGTCTACCTGTTGTTTGGCTTGCTCAACCAGTAAATGATTTTCCGCAGACAGACAGGAAGTGTGTCGTTGAATACGGTAGCTGCTTGTGGCACAGAGCAGGATCACAATCATGACAAAGTTTAAAGCCAGACCCAAGAAAGGGTTCTCTGATGCAGTGTGTAAAAACTGGGAGGCAAAGAAGGGAATCAGACAGGGGATAAACGTCAGTAAGAAATAGCTGATTTTCTGGGTCAGATAAGTCAGTCCAAAGGTCTGAGTGACAATCAGCAGTAAAGTAGACAGGGTAAGCGCTTCAATTGTACTGAAATTTGGGTCCGCGGTTGGCAGATAGTAATAAATAATAAAAATACCCAGCGCAATACACAGGCCAACAAACAGGCTCTGAACTTGCAGCCAGCGATGGGCAACTTTAAGCTGATACTGTCCAGGTTTAAAATAGAGCGTACTGGTCAGCCAGCAGAGGCTGACGGTAATTTCTGTAAAAATAAACCACTGGTTAAAATATACATGAGAAGGGTGGTAGTAAATCTGGTAAATGCTGAAAATATAAAGACAAATAATCAGGATGCTGAGTAAAAAATATCGACTGTGGCGAAGCGTGTTCGCAATTTGAGCGTAATGTAAATACGTTTGAACATAATCATTTCGATTATCCACCATGTCAAAAAAGCCTTTTGTGCGTCCTAAGTACCCTACTTCTGGTTGCCCTTGTTGTTATATCCACTAAAACCCAACTTTAAATTAATATATTGCCTAATTATTATTGAATTCAGAGTAGAATTTTTTTAAATAAAAATCAATAAAATTAATAACTAAATTTTATAATATCCCTATTTATAGGCGGTAATTTAAAATCGAAAGCGCTACCACAGGCGCAGTTTCGGTACGCAGTATCCGCTCTCCAATACACCAGTTTATAAAGCCTTTTTCATTTGCTGCCTGAATTTCCGCCTCACTTAAACCACCTTCCGGGCCAATGAGCAGGGCAAGATCAGGTGTGGCCTGGGCAAGTACATCAACTTCATCTTTATTAGGAGCAAGAACCAGTTTGGTCGCTGGCAGTTCGCTTGCTAACCAGTCTTGCAAAGACAGGGGAGCTAAAATCTCAGGCACAAGATTTAAACCGCATTGTTCGCAGGCTGCAATTACTACTCCACGCCAATGATTTAATTTTTTCTGATCACGTTCATATTTTAGACGCATTTCACAGCGTTCTGAGGTCAGAAGCTGAATATGAGAGACACCCAGCTCTACCGCTTTTTGAATCGCATAGTCCATGCGTTCCCCCTTGCTCATCACCTGACCCAGAAGAGCTTTAAACTTAGGCGTGCGATTGGTCGGGTTAAAGTGATTGACCTGCACCATTGCCGACTTTTTGGCAATATCTACAAGCTCAACCTCATATTCACCACCTTGCCCATTGAACAAGGTGGCTTTTTCTCCTACTTGAGCACGTAATACTTTGATCCAGTGATGAAATACTGGTTCAGTCAGTTCAAGAGTTTGATCAACTGCTAAATCAGCTTCAATAAAAAAACGTGGCATTCAGGTATTACTCTCAACTAGGAAATTGAATTATGCAAGACCAAGGTCTTTCACAAGCTGAAGGGTGGGGTCGGTGGTATTCATGGTATAGAAATGCAAACTCGGTGCTCCGCCAGCAATCAGGCGCTCACAGAATTTCACCACGACTTCATGACCAAAGGCTCGGATACTGGCAGTATCATCTCCATAGGCGGCTAACTGCTTGCGAATCCAGCGTGGAATCTCGGCACCTGTACCATCTGCAAAGCGAATCAGATTGCTGGCATTGGTAATCGGCATAATCCCGGGCGCTACCGGAATATTGACACCTTCTTTCTGAATACGCTCAACAAAGTAGAAGTAGGCATCCGGATTGAAGAAGAATTGGGTAATCGCTGCATTGGCCCCCGCATTGGCTTTTTCACAGAAACGCTGAATATCCTGGTCAAAACTCTCAGCTTGTGGATGCATTTCCGGATAAGCTGCGACTTCAATAGTGAAATGATCGCCTGAATGTTCACGAATAAAGCGAACCAAATCCTGTGCATAAGGCAGCTCTCCCAAGCCAACCTGACCGGAAGGCAAGTCTCCACGTAGCGCTACAATGCGGTCAATGCCTTGTAGCTTGTAAAGATCTAGTAACTCGGCAATACGCGCTTTGTCATCTCCAATACAAGACAGGTGAGGTGCTACCGGTGTACCTTTGCCATTGAAATCATTGATGGTCGATAAAGTGCGTTCACGCGTCGAACCGCCAGCCCCATAAGTCACAGAGAAGAATTCTGGATTTAAAAGTTGCAGCTCTTGGTGTACAGTTTTGAGCTTTTCCGCACCTGCATCAGTTTTGGTCGGGAAAAATTCAAACGAAATTAGAATCTGTTTTGACATGTTCAAATCCTTTTTTATAAATACTTTTTAATTAGTTTTACCTCTCCTAAATCCTCTCTTGCGCTGAGCTTCAAAGCAGTGCTTTAAGCACGCTCAGGAGAGGACTTACCCTCGATGACATACATTTGGTAATGAATGTTCCCTCTCCCTATGGGAGAGGGTTAGGGAGAGGGTGGAGTTTAATTAGTATTTATAAGCATCCGATTTAAACGGACCTTCAACTTGAACACCTAAATAATCCGCTTGTTCTTGCGTTAAAGTCGTTAATACGCCGCCGAAACCAGCAACCATTGCAGCAGCCACTTCTTCATCTAGTTTCTTGGGAAGTAGTTCTACACGAATCGCAGCCTGTTTTTGATCTTCAGGCAGGTCGGCAAACTTTTCAGCAAACAAGTGCATTTGAGCAAGTACCTGGTTGGCAAAAGAACCGTCCATCACACGTGATGGGTGACCTGTTGCGTTCCCCAGGTTCACCAGACGACCTTCAGAAAGCAGGATCAGGTAATCGTTTTCATTTTCAGAACGATATACTTGATGAACTTGAGGTTTTACTTCAACCCACTTGTAACCACGTAAATAGTTGGTGTCAATTTCAGTGTCAAAGTGGCCGATGTTACATACCACTGCACCCGGTTTTAAAGTGTCTAACATGGCAGCATCACATACGTGGTAGTTACCTGTTGTGGTAACAATCAGATCCGTGTTTTGCAGAAGCTCAAGGTTGATGTCTTCTTTTTTGCCTGTTTGAACGCCATTTTTGTATGGTGCAACCACTTCGTAGCCGTCCATACATGCTTGCATGGCACAGATTGGGTCGATTTCAGTAACACGTACAATCATACCTTCTTGGCGAAGTGACTGGGCAGAACCTTTACCTACGTCACCATAACCAATCACAAGCGCGCGACGGCCAGATAACAGCATATCTGTACCACGTTTGATCGCATCGTTAAGTGAGTGACGGCAACCGTATTTATTGTCGTTTTTAGACTTGGTGACTGAATCGTTGACGTTGATTGCAGGTACTTTCAGAGAACCGTCTTTCCACATTTCTAGCAGACGTTGTACGCCTGTAGTGGTCTCTTCAGTAATCCCGTGGATTTTTGCCAGCATTTCAGGATATTTTTCATGAACCAGTGCAGTCAAGTCACCGCCATCATCCAGAATCATGTTGGCATCCCAAGGTTTGCCATTGACATTAATCTGTTGTTCTAGACACCATACATATTCTTCTTCGGTTTCACCTTTCCAGGCAAATACAGGTACGCCAGACGCTGCAATTGCAGCCGCAGCATGGTCTTGAGTCGAGAAAATATTACAAGAAGTCCAACGAACTTCTGCACCTAATTCAACCAATGTTTCAATTAAAACTGCAGTTTGAATCGTCATGTGGATACAGCCGAGAATTTTCGCGCCTGCCAGTGGTTTCGCAGCTGAATAACGCTTACGAAGCCCCATTAATGCCGGCATTTCTGCTTCAGCAAGTTTGATTTCTTTACGGCCATAGTCAGCTAGTGAAATATCAGCAACTTTATAATCTGTAAATGAAGCATTAACCGCGTTCATCACGATCTCCTTATAAAAAAACAATAATTGATCATTCAGTTCGCGGATGCCGTTGTTGGTCTGTCTAGAAAAAGACTGGCCGATCGTCGAGCCTGGCGCTTTTACATTTTGTACCTGTAAAACGTCGCAGCATCCCTCGACTAGCGAGGTATTGTACTTGGAAACTAATTCTGTTCCAACTCTATCGCTGCGCTATTTCTAGATAAAGGTCAAAATTTAGGAAAGTTAGTCTGCAAAAATAGTAATCGCGTGTGGAGTTTAGCCAATAAAAAGTAAATAGCTATGCTCAGAAGTCCTGCTAAAAAGTGATTAGATGATGATTCCTGATTATTTTTTCGGACTCAGGCGAGTGTGCTGATTTTCATCTTGTTTTAAAGTAAAGAGGAAATTCAAATTGCTATTATAAATTTGGACAAACGAACTTAAGTATTGAATATCTAACTATAAAAACTGAAGATATTTTTGATTGCATAAAAAACTGGCGAATCTGAAAAGATTGAACAGCCCATCATCTGATGGGCTTCTCATTTATTCTATTTTCTGCTCAATTTCATCTGCTTTTTGTGTCCAGTAATCTGCCAGTTCTTCATCAGCATCAATCCCCAGACCATTGGCATAGATAAAGGCCAGATCACGCATCGCCTGAACGTCACCCCATTCAGCAGCTTGCTTCACCAGTGTGATAGATTTTTCGACATCTTTTTCAATCACATCACCGCGGCGGTAAAAACCTGCCAGTTCCAAGGTTGCTGCAGGGTGCTTCTCGATATTGGCCTTGCTTAACCAGTAATAGGCTAACTCAAAGTGTGCTTTGGATTCTTCCGGGTCTTCTTCCGCCAGTTCTTTGGCATAGACCGTATAGCCTTCACCCAGCCAGTACATGGCTTCAACCAGTCCGCCGTTGGCTGCTTTTAAAGCCCATTCTTCTGCCAGAATGATGTCATCTTCATGCTCACTTTGCATATACAGTTCAGCCAGTTCAAATTGCGCTTCGGTATTACCGGCAAGGGCACGATTAGAAAGGGCAGCAGGAGGAGAAATACGCTGAGTCATAAGGAAACCTCAAATATAGTGGCCCTAGGGTAAAATGAAAGCTCAAGAAAAGCTAATACTGCGCCATAAAAAAGCGATCCGAAGATCGCTTTTAAAACAGTATTGTTAAATTGCTATAAATTACAGTTCTTGCTGGATGCCTGCGACCAGCCAATCTTGTTGGGAACCAGCAGGCTTTACAAAGTGCCAGATCTCAGCAAATGGTTGTGGTTGGCTGTTCAGGTCTTCGCTTACTGTGCCGGTAAAGCGTACGCTCACCACGTATTGATCATTTTCTGTAGATGAATCTGCAACCATCGCATTCAAGTTCGAGAACTCCGCTACGTCCTGATCCTGATTGGCCATAATATCGTTATACATGGACTGATACAGGTCAGGAGTTAAATAGCGCTGAATCTCAGAAATGTTGCTTGCTGTATTCATGGACTGAATATGGTTGAAGCGCTGACGTGCAACACGCAGGAAGGCAGCCGGCTCAGTTCCATCTGGTAACTGCTGACCACTATTGGTATACGCTGTACCGAATGGCGCATTATTTACCGGCGCTGAACCAAATGGTGCATTATTGCCCGTAGTGTTCCCGCTCACGCTTTGACCAAAGATGTTGGTATTATCACCACCACGCGGTACAGCAGGCGCTTGGCCAAAGGGTGCTGGCTGGCCAGCACCACTATTTGGCGCATACGGATTAGAAGCTACTTTTTTTTTTGCGCCCATCTTACGGAAAATGAAGAAGGCAACAGCAGCAGCAAGCAGGATCCAGATCCAGCCTGGAATACCGCCTTTTTCCTCTTCTTGAGCTGCCTGAGCTTCAGAGGCTGCAGCATTTTGATCATCAGCCAGTGCGTTGGCAG
>NZ_SMTB01000058.1:0-17305 GCF_006864105.1 Acinetobacter sp. RF14B
GGCTGCGACTCAGGCGCAGGCCAATCAGGCCCGCACTATGATGCAGCGAAAGAAACGCCTGCTGGATCAGGGCTTTATTTCTCAGGTTGAATATGAGCAAAGCCAGGTAGACTACCGGGCCCAACTGGAAAATGTACACGCCCAGCAAGCCAATGTAGATATTGCTGAAAAGGCTGATCATGATGGAATAATCACCAGTCCTATGAACGGTGTAATTACTCAGCGTCAGGTCGAGCCTGGACAAACAGTCGCAGTAGGCCAAACCCTATTTGAAATTGTGGATCCGAATCAGGTGGAAATTCAAGCACGTGTACCGAGTGACATGCAGGCCAGCCTGCGCCCGGGTCATCGAATTGAATACCGGCTTCAAGGCAATCCGGATCAGCTCACCGCAGTCATTAGCCGGGTCTCCCCGATTGCCGATCAGGCCAGTCGCCAGATCGAATTCTTTGCAGCTCCGAATGAAAGCATCTCTTCTTTAAGTATTGGTTCTTTTGTTGATGGCTCTATTTTAAGCTCGCAGCAACTGTCAGGACAAATACTTCCTCTGGATACCATCCAGAATATTCAAAACCAGCCCTTTGTCTGGGTAATTCGTCAAAACAAGATCAAGCGAGTCAATATAGAGATATTGGAGCAACGCTATAACGATAATATCGCCGTGGTCAGAGGCTTGGAAACAGGCGATCAGGTCAGTCGTATTGCTTTTACCGAAGCAGATCTGAACAAGGCCGTGACTTTGGGTTCTCCCTAATCTGACAGGATTATTACTATGTGGTTTACCCGAATCAGTGTGAAATATCCAGTCTTCACCATCATGATGATGTTCTGTTTGATGGTGCTGGGGCTGGCTTCCTGGCAACGGATGGGCGTAGAGGAGTTCCCGGATGTCGATTTTCCGTTTGTGGTGGTATATACCACTTATCCGGGTGCATCTCCTGAAACGGTTGAATCAGAAATTACCAAAAAACTTGAGGATCAGATCAATACCATTTCTGGTTTAAAACAGGTAATTTCCCAATCTAGTGAAGGCTTGTCGATGATCACGGCCGAATTCAATCTGGATATTCCCTCCACCACAGCCGCTCAGGATGTGCGGGACAAAATTGCGTCGGTAACAGCCGAATTTCGTGATGAAATTCAGGAACCGGTAGTCGAGCGCTATGACCCGACAGCGAATGCCATCATGTCGATTGTCTTCAAGTCAGACAATATGGACTTAAAAGCCCTCAGCTCTTACTTAGATCAGCGGATTGTGCCACAGCTGCGCACCGTTCCCGGCGTAGGCACTGTGAACCTGCTCGGTGATGCACAACGTCAAATCCGGATTCAGGTTGAACCTGAAAAACTGCGTGCTTTCGGGATTGGGGTAGACAGTGTGATAAATACCCTTAAAGCTGAGAATATTGAGGTGCCGGGTGGTACTTTAAAATCTGGCAATTCTGAACTGGTGATTGAGATCAACTCTAAAGTCCTGCATCCCCTGGCCTTTGGAGATTTAATTGTTGCTAACAAAAATGGCGCGCCCATCTTCCTGAAACAGATTGCACAAATTGAAGACAGTCAGGCTGAGCTTGAAACAGGGGCTTTTCTGGATGGCAAGGCTGCCGTCGCCATTGATATTTTGCGTAGCTCGGACGCCAATGTAATTGAGGTCGTGGATCAAACCTATAAGACGCTGGAAAGCATCAAAACTCAATTACCCTCGGGCACCAGTTTGGAAGTCGTGGTAGATGCTTCGAAAAGTATTCGTGGCACGATTAGCGATGTGGCGCGTACCATCATTGAAGGCGCTGTGCTTGCGGTATTGATTGTCCTGCTATTCTTAGGTTCATTCCGTTCGACCATGATTACCGGCCTGACCTTGCCGATTGCCCTGTTAGGTACTCTGACTTTTATCTGGGCCTTTGGCTTTACCATCAATATGATGACCTTATTGGCTCTCTCCCTCAGTATTGGTCTGCTGATTGATGATGCGATTGTGGTACGGGAAAATATTGTCCGACATGCCGATATGGGCAAAGATCATGTTACCGCAGCCCTGGAAGGTACCCAAGAAATCGGCCTTGCTGTTCTGGCTACGACATTGACCATTGTTGCAGTCTTTCTGCCTGTCGCCTTTATGGGCGGGATTATTGGACGTTTTTTCTATCAGTTTGGGGTGACAGTCAGCACCGCCGTTCTCATTTCCATGTTTGTCAGTTTTACGCTCGATCCGATGCTTTCTGCGCATTGGGCAGAAAAGCAAAAAGATCCGAACAAACGTCTTGGAGCAGTTAAACGCTTTTTCATGTGGATTTCACATCACCTGGACAATTTAAGCCAGGTCTATGAAAAACTGCTCAAGCTGGCTCTGCGCTTCAGGCTGCTTACGCTCCTGATTGCGTTCGCTTCTCTGGTCGGTGCATTCGGACTGTCCAAACTGATCGGCACTGAATTTGTACCCGTCCCCGACAAAGGTGAAATCCGCATCAAATTTGAAACTCCGGTCGACGCCTCTCTTGAATATTCACAAGCCAAGCTGCAACAAGTAGATGCTATTATTCGTCAGCATCCGGATGTGCGTGCGACCTATGGCGTGATTAACGGTGTCACCGACCGCGGTAAAAACCATGTCAGTCTGCGTGTAAGCGTTACCCCACGCACTGAACGCGAAAAAACACTGACTGATTTAAATAATGAATTCCGTCATCGCCTGCAATCGGTGGCCGGTATTATGGTTACCTCGGTGGCTTCTGCCGATGAAACCGTATCTGGCGGTCAAAAGCCAATTATGATTTCAATTAAAGGGCCTGAACTGAGTGAATTACAGAAAATTTCTGATCGCTTTATGCAGGAAATGACTAAAATCGAGGGTATTGTCGATTTAGAGTCCTCCTTAAAAGCCCCTAAACCAACTTTAAGCATACAGGTTAATCGTGTTCTGGCCAGTGATCTCGGTTTATCGGTCAACCAGATTGCCAATGTCGTCCGCCCTCTGATTGCTGGTGATGACGTCACTACCTGGCAAGATGAACAAGGCGAAACCTATGATGTCAACTTGCGTCTCACTGAAGACCAACGTACGCTTCCAGGTGATTTACAGAACATGTACATCACTTCAAATAAAACTGATGCTGCGGGGCAACCGATCCTGATCCCGCTATCCAGCGTGGCAAATTTTGAGGAAAAACTTGGCGCTTCACAAATTAACCGGCGTGATCTGGCACGTGAAGTACTGGTTGAAGCCAATACTGCCGGCCGACCTGCGGGCGACATCGGCTCTGATATAGAAAAAATGCAAGCAAGTTTCGAGCTTCCGCCTGGTTATAGCTTCGATACTCAAGGCTCAAATGCCGATATGGCTGAGTCTGCCGGCTATGCCCTAACCGCAATTACCTTATCGATCGTATTTATTTATATTGTATTGGGTTCGCAGTTCAACAGTTTTATTCATCCCGCCGCCATTATGGCCTCCCTGCCGTTATCACTGGTCGGGGTATTTTTAGCACTATTTCTGTTTAACTCGACCATGAACTTGTTCTCGATCATTGGCATTATCATGTTAATGGGCTTGGTCACCAAGAATGCGATTCTGCTGATTGACTTTATTAAAAAGGCAATGGACCGGGGAGAAGCGCGTTATGAGGCCATTATTGCAGCCGGTAAAACCCGTTTACGTCCTATTCTGATGACTACCAGTGCCATGGTCATGGGTATGGTGCCGCTTGCACTTGGACTAGGTGAAGGTGGAGAGCAAAGTGCACCAATGGCACATGCAGTCATTGGGGGGGTCATTACCTCGACCCTGCTTACCTTGGTTGTAGTACCGGTAATTTTCACTTACCTGGATGATGTAAAGAATTTTATGCTGCGCCATATGCGTAAAATCATGTCATAATTTAAATCACAAGCATGAGGTGATATTCAAAAATGATCACCTCATTTTTTATTGTATAATCTCTGCTTTAACGCTTAATTTTTAGGACAGTTTCCATGCGCGCGAGTCGCTTTTTATTTGCAACGTTAAGAGAAACCCCGAATGATGCTGAAGTTATTTCACATCAGCTGATGCTTCGTGCCGGTATGATTCGTAAGTTGGCTTCAGGTCTATACACTTGGCTGCCGATGGGCGTTCGCGTATTAAATAAAGTGGCTGCGATCGTTCGTGAAGAAATGAATAATGCTGGTTCACTTGAAGTCTTTATGCCTGTAACCCAACCGGCTTCACTTTGGGAAGAGTCAGGCCGTTATGTAGAATATGGTCCTGAACTGTTACGCTTTAAAGATCGTCATGACACTCCTTTTGTGCTGGGTCCAACGCATGAAGAGGTCATCACGGATCTGGCACGTAATGAATTAAAGAGCTACAAACAGCTGCCAGTCAACTTCTATCAGGTACAAACCAAATTCCGTGATGAAATTCGTCCACGTTTTGGCGTCATGCGTTCACGTGAATTCATCATGAAAGATGCTTATTCTTTCCATGCAAATCAGGAATCACTGCAAAAAACCTATGATGCAATGTATGAGGCCTACTGCAAAATCTTTAGCCGTTTAGGTCTGGATTTCCGTCCGGTACAGGCAGATACAGGTTCAATCGGGGGGTCTGGTTCGCACGAATTCCATGTTTTGGCTTCTAGCGGTGAAGATGATATTGCATTCTCAACTGAATCAGACTATGCAGCCAATATTGAAATGGCTGAAGCAATTTTAGTCGGTGAGCGTGCTGCTCCAGCTCAAGCACTGAAAATTGTTGATACTCCCAATCAAAAGACCATTGCTGATGTTTCTGCATTCTTAGCGACTGATCCTGCGCATTCAGTTAAAGCCCTGCTGGTTCAAGGTGTTGCTACTGAAGAAGCCAAAGCTGTACCAGTGGTTGCGCTATTCCTCCGTGGCGATCATGAACTGAATGAAATTAAAGCTGAAAAACATCCTTTAATTGCAGCGCCACTGACTTTTGCCACTGAAGAGCAAATCAAAGCGCTTGGTTTGACTGCCGGTTTTGTAGGCCCACAAGGTCTGGTTGAAAAAGGGATTACCGTCATCGTTGATCGTGCTGCGTCTGTACTGTCTGACTTTGTTGCGGGTGCCAATGAAGCGGACAAACATGCGACTGGTGTCAACTGGGAGCGTGATGCACAGTTTACTGAAGTTTATGACCTGCGTAATGTGGTGGAAGGCGATCCTTCTCCAGATGGTAAAGGCGTACTTCAAATTAAACGTGGTATTGAAGTCGGTCATATCTTCCAGTTAGGTAAAAAATACTCTGAAGCTTTAGGCTGTAAAGTTCTCGGTGAAGATGGCAAGCCGTTCACTGTGACCATGGGTTGTTACGGTATTGGTGTAACCCGTGTGGTTGCTTCTGCCATTGAGCAGAACTTTGATGAAAAAGGCATTATCTGGCCAATGGCCATTGCACCATTTGAAGTTGCGATTGTGCCAATGAATGCACATAAATCACCACGCACTCTGGAAGCAGCCGAAGCACTCTATACTGAGCTTCAAGCTGCGGGCTTTGATGTGCTTCTGGATGATCGTAATGAGCGCCCAGGCGTAAAATTCTCTGATCTTGAGTTAACGGGCATTCCACACCGGATCGTGGTGGGAGAAAAAGGTTTGGATGCAGGCACCTTTGAATACAAAGGTCGTCGTGATGCAGAATCAGTCAACCTGTCTAAAGAAGAATTACTGGCTAAAATTGCCAAATAATTCTTGTCAAAATAAAAATCCCGCTCAAATAGCGGGATTTTTTATAGGCATTCGTTAGCAGAATCTATGCCCGCCAAAGCAGTTTGGTTTAAAGTTTTGTCCTTGCAGACTCAAGTTGGTTAAAGGGAAATCTAAAGTTGTAGAACCCATAGGCACATTACCAACCACTAATGCGGAACCACCTATACACCCTGTTAAAAGGTTGCCACAATTTCGCGGGTTCTCCGTTAAATCTTTATTAATTCCAGCAATGGTTTGTTTCAAGACTTCATCCGTAATTGCAACTTCAGTATTTGGGCTCAAACTTCCAAGTTCGACTTCATCCTCCATTGCCAGCCACCAACCTTTATTTGCTCCGACAGCCGCACCCGGCCATAAGATACTTTCAGCTTGTAAAGATAATGAGGCAGGATTATTCAAATACAGAGCATGAATTAAGCCCAAACTCTGATTCACAGTAATATCTGTTTTCAAGCCTGTAATATTACCCGATACCTGCTTCTCTAAATTTAAGAGTCCTAATACTTTAGCCGTTAATTGCCCACTAAAATCAATCTTCCCAACTGTACCACTGCCTTTTAACATTACATCTTTCATTCGCGTCCCAGATACAATGGTAGAGTTAATTGTAAAAGGAGCAGAAGTTGAAGATAAGTTTAAATTATAAGAATCAGAGGTATAAGAAACATTATGACAAGGATCTAAAAAACCACCTACACAAGTTGTACCCGAGCTACTGCCCAATAAACGTCCTGAAACTTCCCCATTAATCTTTAACTGGGTATCTGCATAAGTCATAGAACGACTACCTGTTACAGCTACACCGGATGCCGTTTTGGTTTTCATATAACCACTAAAGCTATTAATTCCATTCGGAATACCATTACCTTTTGCATCCTGGTCATTATGTGTACCCAAAGTTAACAGTCCTGCAATTTTCTCTGCACTCACGCGGAAGCCAAGAACCTGTCTGGTTGCTGCCGAATCTGGATTTTTAATCGCAATCTGGACAAAAGGATTGGTAATTTTAGCTGAAGAGGCTGCTCGTTGATCAGCTGTATAATTTGTATTAATGCTGCCATCCGCATTTAAGGGTAAGCCGCTCAAACCAAGATTATCAATATCAATATCACAACTTGCGGCACGAATAGCATTATTTTCACCACCACAGCCTAGCTGTAGTTTTTTAATATTGGCATTCAGTTCCATTTCAGCACTAAGAGCAAGTTTATAAAATCCCATATTGGTTTGATTATAAGATTTACCTTGTGCATCAGTGGCACTAATTCCTTTCTGGTATTCAAGGTTGATTAAAGCTTGGCCCTCTACTTCAGATAATTGCTCATCATTTAATATGGTCATCGCGTAGGTATGAGAGAAACCAGTAAATGTACCCACCAGTAATGCAATTAAAGATTTTTTCATAATTCTATCCTTTATTCTTTTTATCGCGGTGTAATTCCCAGCGTACTTCTTAATGTGCCACCAGTAATTGCGATATCCGCAATTTTTTGCATAGTCGTACCTGAAGGTGACATCGCCATTTCAGCTTTAAAAGGTACACCATGCCCTCTATTGGACAAGGTTGACTTATAATTCAGTTGCACCTGAGTGTCCAAGGCTACAGCATTTTCCTTTAAATAAATTTGCCCGTTTAAACCCACATGACCCTGTAATTTATTTAAATTTAAACTTGATTTCTTAGTTACACCCGCAATCGTATCTTCAGTGCTTAAACTGATATAACTCCCTAAATATTCGGGTGAGGATTCTGTTAATGGAGTAAATTCAAAATTGGCCTTGAGCGATAAAAAATTGGTTTCGGGCGTTGCGTTGATACTTTCTACGCCCGGAATAATCATGAGCTCACCCTTACCATCTAATTTAAAGGCCAATGTATTTAAAACATCCTCTTTCTTAGCAAAAATATCATCTGCTATGACACCATTACATTTAGCTGAAACTGAACTGGCACAATTATATTTTGAACCTGGCAACTGACCGACAGCAATTTCCGCATTTGCTGCAAAAAGTAACTTGTCTGCCCGAACATAGATTCCTTCATCTTCATAACCAATTACGCCCTGCGACTCAATAAAAGTATCAATATTACGCAAACCCGCATAATAGTTGACCGCTTCACCATGTACCCCATTGTGTCCATCAATCAAGATCATAGAGGTAGTACTTGGGCCTTTTGGACCATCGACCCCGTATCCGTCGGTCGAAGCCATAAGATTGTAGGCAATACCTTTTTTATGCTCTGTGCCATAAGTCGCTCCTGTCAGTGCAAGATTGGCATTCAGATTATAAATAGGAATACCAATTCCCCAGGTTCCAGTATCATTATTTGCTGGAGCAGTCTGTGAAATAAAACGTGCACGTGAAGCAATAGTCTGGAAATCCATGCCCCGTATGGCAATCAGGGCAAAATCACCACCCTCAGTCGTATTATTTAAAGTCTGCGCTAAAATTGGGCTTGCCTTCGCCAGAGTATCCTGCATATTTTTATTAATGACAAAATCAAGTGTTTTGGCTTTTTGGATTGTATTTATATAAATATCGCCAAAATTAATAGAAGCATTCGCCTGCTGGGTTAATGCCCTTAATCTTGAAAACTCAATTGCATAACTTCCTGTACCCGTGTGGCCAATTTCAAGTGTTGTAGGCATCTGGCCAGGTTTTAATGCTGCATGACCTTTACTTAAAAAATCTGCCGCCACTCCAAAATGCAGTCCCCCACTCCCCAGTTCACTATAACTTGTGCTTGATGAGGAGCGACTAGGTGTACCAAAGTTTTTAATACCTGCCTGATCAGCATTTAAGAAAATTTTGGCATTGGTAACTGCACCTGAAGCGCCCATACGGATAATATTTTTACGCTCATTCGATGGTGTGCTATAGCGAAAATCTATATTTACACCTGGGTTATTTCCAACTTTATTCAGGTTAACTGTATTTTTATCAACCCCTTCAATACCATTAGACGTTGCTAAAACCACCCCTTCCTTGGCATCCACATACATGTATCCTTCCCCTTCAAAATTGAAGTTGAAATCATTTAATATCAAGCTATTGCTATTTAAACTGTGGCTAATTGAGGTGTTTTTCAACTGAAAATTGATATGGGTTTTGCTATCTTTGTTAAATAGGCCTGATGTAGTTTGCAGAACCAGATTGAAAGGAGATTTCATATCAATTCCTAACTCACCAAGATTCTGCTTGCTTTGTACACAAGGAGCCTCATTACAATTATTTTTTACAATATTCAGATCAGCTTTGAGCTGGAGCGGATCTACACTGGCTTCAAGTCTTAATCCTGCCCCCTTCTCGGTTGCTCCGACATCCATAGCAAAAGTACTAATAATAGGCTTTTGCTTAATTCCTTCAATTTTTACATGATGTAGACCTAAACCCATTTTTGTATTTGAGATGGGATTAGGGTCATACCAGTTCACCTGATTGACTTCCGCTTTTGAAATTTCATGGGTAATAATAATCCCATCTTGACCAGTCACACTGCCTAAGTCCTGATCTTTAATCAATTCCAGAGCATAGCTCTGCTGTGCCATACATATACAGACGGTAAGTAATTTGAACTGCGATTTAGTTTTCATTCTAATATCCTTATTCTTCTACCGAGCTAGCAACGGCTTGCTCCATCGCCCGTACAGTTGACGCTAAATATTTTTATATTTCCATTCATGTGCATATTGCCATGAATATTCAAACCCATGAATCCCTTTTCCTGCCCTTGGTCAAATTGAGGGACATTCCTGCCTGTTGCATAAGTTTCATATTTAGTGGTATTAAAATATCCTTCATCACCCGCTTCAATCGATACACTTTTAAAACCTAAATTTCTGATTTTAAGTGGTTTATCATCATAGAATGTTAAGCGCATAGCGCTTTGCGGATTATTATATTGATTGATAAATGTAGTACCACTTAAGGTGAACTGATCAATCTGTAATGTGCCCTGAATTTGCTTGAAGACCAGCCATTTTTTGGCTATTGAACCATCCGGCTGTTTTTCTGTATGGTTATTTGGAGAAATAGCCAACCGGCATAATTCCAGTAATGGACACTCCAGATTATTCGTCATGCGATAATAGGCTTGCGTCACCTTGGCAATCCCGTTCGCTTCAAAACCATTAACCAATGAAATCTCTTTTTTACTGAGGTCACTGGCATACTGATGATTTAAAGATAAGGTCCAGCTTAAATCTGCCCCCCCTAAAATCTCTGTGCCTTTCCCACTAATAGCGACCATTTCTTCATTATTCAGACTTTCTAATGCCGCATAGGCCCATGAAGGTACAATAAGTACGGCAGCAAATAACATTTTCAGCTTCATGCTCATCTCCTAAAGCCCTGTCGTTTTAAACTTCAGATGTTGAATCAGCACACCATCAATCACCACAGAGCCCAAGTTTACTGGAGCTGTATTGGTAGGTCCCCTAAACACGATACCAGTTGCATTATCATTTTTATTTGCTTCCAGCAGCTTGTTATTAATTGTGACACTTCCCACACTGATACTACTGTGGGTCGCTGTATTGGCCTGATATTTGATATTACTAATCATGGAGGCTTGGCTGCCACAAGAGGCTACATTACATAAAGTAGCGGCTTTAGAAGCTTCACTAGAATAGTCCGTATAAATTTTATTATAAATATCAGGTACGTTTGGAATCCGTGTAACTTCCAAAACGATATTATTGCCTTCTGAGCCAACAATAAAGGGTTGATACATATTACCAAAGACCAGGTTGATATTAGGGCTATAAAGATATAAGCCTTCACTCGCGTGAAAGATGGGGGCATACGAACGATTTAGTGCAGGTGTCGATGCTGTGCCATCATCAATCGCCGCCGTACTAATACGCAGGGCTTTTTTATTTAAGTCTGCCAGGTTGATTGCTTCGCCATTCGAACCTTTATTAAAGGTTAATGACGCTGGATTATCATGGGTATTCTGCCGGATTAAGCTGGCCATACCGAGTGTTTGGTTCTGCTGTGCCACAGGTGAGGCTTGTGTTTGAAAAAGACGGACCTGAGAACCACTTAAACTTAATCCGTTTGCAACCAGTTGAAGTCGAATACGCTGGTCGGTGGGTAAATCCGCAGCAACTGTCGGTGCACCTGTAATCTCATCTACTTGATTATTTGAGCCCCACTTACGTGAAAAAGCATCCAGCCAGTATCCTAGCTTAATATTGTTATCTTCTTCATATACCCCTTCTCGTGCCAGAGGAGCTTCAATTGACAGATAACTGACATCCCCATTATTGGTATTTATAAATTGCTTTACATTCGATTGCGTACCTGCTCGTACCACCCAAGGGTTAGCATCTGAACCCCAGGTAAAACCTGTATTACTAAATCTTTGATTTAAATTATCATTAGTTCGTGAAAGTGCTAGACCATAAATAAAAACATCAGCCTTGGTGCGTTTTTCTGCCAGATTCTCGTTTGAGTTGACATATCTTGAATAATCTTCCCCGACCGGAATAATTCGAATAAAACCGGTATCAAATTGGCTCGGATCCGTAGCACCCGTACCTGTCAAAGGGCGGTTATAACTGGAACCTGTAGATTTATCATTCGGCATTTGAAAAACAAGTTTAAAATCCTCAGGTAAAATCGCAATTCCTTCACCTGTGGTATCTGACATCGTATCATCAGAAAGCTGCTGCATCGCGAAGGCTGGCGGCATTGAAAACATACACAATATGGTGGCTAAGCACGTTTTTTTAATAGTCAAGTGCCTGCTGTTCTTCTTCATCATCACTATCCTTTTCTTATCTGATGCTCCGCATCTTTATCCTTTAGCTTCCTAGCTACCACACTTTATTTTTTGTTAAATGATGCATCACGCATCTTTTTTATATTGATTATCCATTATGCTTATTTTTTGTGTAATTACCAAAGTCAAAAGAGCAGAAATTCCGAGTTTCCGATGAATGAAAGAATAAAAAAAGCGAGGCCAATGCCTCGCTTTTTGATCTATCTTTCTTTTAAAAGTATTTAAGCCTTCGGCAGCGTCACACCGGTCTGACCTTGATATTTACCACCCCGGTCTTTGTAAGATGTTTCACACACTTCATCAGATTCAAAAAACAGCATTTGCGCCACCCCTTCACCAGCATAAATACGGGCAGGCAAATTGGTCGTGTTTGAAAATTCAAGCGTGACATGACCTTCCCACTCTGGTTCAAGCGGAGTAACGTTTACAATAATTCCGCAACGCGCATAGGTCGATTTCCCCAGACAAACGGTGAGTACATTTCTCGGAATACGGAAATATTCTACTGTACGCGCCAAAGCAAATGAGTTCGGTGGAATAATACATACATCCGACTCAATATCGATAAAGCTTTTTTCATCAAAGTTCTTTGGATCGACAATTGCAGAATGAACATTGGTAAACACTTTGAATTCACGTGCACAGCGCACGTCATAGCCATAGCTTGAAACGCCATAAGAGATCAGTTTTTGACCATTCTCATCCAGACGAATCTGGTTTTCTGCATACGGTTCAATCATGCCGTGTTTTTCGCTCATTTCGCGAATCCAACGATCAGACTTAATTGCCATTGATATAATCCAAAAATCTTAAATATAAGTAATTACGACGTACTTTAACTGAAATTGGCAGTAATGAAAATAAGTGAAATCCTGACAAGTAAATTTCACAAACATTCGTCACTTTTTCTGGTTTATAAGCTAAGCAGTGCGGAGTAGCTTAAAGGCACAGAAAAGCTCATTAAAATAATCGAAGCGGTCTTTTGCAGGTTCTTCTGATTTAGCCAGCGATTATTTTTACGCGCCAGAATTGTGCCTAAAAATGTCCAGAAAAATGCAATTGGAATCAGTAAGGCCAAGAATACCAGCATATAAGTCACATAATAGAGACTGCTTTTCCAAACCATCACCGGAAAAATAGCCGAAGCAAACAGTAATGCTTTAGGGTTCAGTAAAGTCGCAAAGAACAATTCACGTGCACGAATGGTTAGCTGCTCAAAATTTTCATCCAGCTCTGCCGTACGCCATAATTTCAGGGCCAGAAAAAGAATATAGGCTGCACTAAACAGTTTGAGAATATGAGGAAGTGGAGGAAAATAAACCGAGATCTTTCCGATTAAAATGCCCCAAAAAGTAATTGCAATCAAATAACCAAAGGCTTCTGCAGGAATAAGACGAAAAGCTTTCTTAAACCCGACCTGGATGCCCGACGATGCCAATAAAGTATTGGTTGGGCCGGGTGTTAATAGAATACTTATCACCAAACCAATAAAAAACCATGAAACCATAGCTTGACCTCGCTCTTATGCCTGCAGCATAAAATAATCCATTCAAATCTGCAAAAAAATATTTGTAAGCGAACATATTAAAAAAAATTATATTTTATTTTTCTATTTACTATTAAGTAGTTGGTTAAAAATATAAGAAAATTTACTTTTAGTCAATTTTGTCAATTTATAAAGCTATAAGCAAATAGTAAAACTGCTAAAAAGTAGAGGTTTCAATGAGCGTATTCGGAATTAGAGTTCCAGAAATACTGATCCACACCCTATGAAAGGAAAATTGTCAAAACTTAAAAAAATCATTATTTCTGGTAATCTTTGATTGAAATTCAACCAACCAAAAACCTCTGGCCTTGTGTATGAACTTTGGACATTCCTATGAAAAGATATTGTGGTTGGAGCAACTTTTACCTCACTCCTCATGCTTAAATTTCCGCTCTCCATTTAAGCTGTCTATCTTGCTCAATTTGTTCAACCTATTGATAAAGTAAATTTTTGAAAAAAATGCTATTAATGGTATTCAGAGAAAATAATTGCTGTTAAATTGTACAAAGACAGCAATTGATAATTCACATTTTTTAACCTCCAGACGGTCTAGCACATTGTTGTTTTAATTATATTTTAAAAACTGCAGAATAATATCAGGAGTCATAATATGAATAAATGGATCAAGCTTTCAGTCATGGGTTTAGCGCTATCAGGCGTAGTTGCTTGCTCGAATGATAATGCACAAAATAAATCGAATAGTCAGGCTGCATCCGGCGAAAGTGTGGCTGCAGATAAACTGCAAACCCGTTTTGTCAATATTGCCACAGGTGGTGCCTCAGGTCCTTATAATGTCATTGGGACAGGATTGGCTGAAATCTATAACAAGACCTACGGCGTGAGTTCTAAAACTCAGACCACTGGTGCTTCTGTCGAAAACCTGAATTTATTGAAACAAGACAAAGTTGAAATGGCTTTTGTCATGAGTGACAGCTTAACTGAGGCGATCAATGGCCAAGGCAGTTTTAGTGCCAAAATTGACAACGTGCAGCAGATTGCTGCTCTTTATCCCAACTATGTACAAATCGTGACTTCGAAGCGTTCTGGGATTAAAAATATTGAAGATCTCAAAGGCAAACGTATTGCGGTGGGTGCCCAGAACTCAGGTGTAGAAGTGAATGCACGTAGCCTGCTGAATGGTTTTGGCATTACTTATAAGGATGTAAAAGTAGATTATCTTGGTTATGCTGAAGCAGCGGATGCTTTAAAAGGTGGCAAGCTGGATGCAGCCTTTCTGACCAGCGGCCTCCCAAACTCTTCTCTGATGGAATTACAACAGGGCTTTGATCTGCAACTGGTGAGTATCAATCCTGACAAAGTCAAAGCCATTGCCAAAGATCAGGCTTATTTCCTGCCGATGACCATTCCCAAAGGGACCTATGGTAATGCTGAAGATATTCCAACAGCAGCGATCATGAATGCACTGGTGGTTCGTTCAGACTTGTCTACTGATGATGTATATAAGCTGACCAAGACTTTCTTCTCCAGTCTGGATCAACTGGCAAACTCGCACCAAGCAGCAAAAGAAATCACTTTAGAAGGTGCACAAAAAGGTCTGGTGGCTCCACTGCATCCGGGCGCGCAAAAATTCTATGATGAGAATACAGCAAACTAATGAAATGGATACAAGGTGCAGCGATTGCTGCACTTTTTAGTTGGGCTGCTTTTTTTATTAGCTGTGTTTGGCTGGTATTTCCTTATATTTTTGTTGAAGTGAGAGAGCAAAGTTTTCAGTGCAAAATTGACCAGAAATCTTTTCAGCTCAGCTGGATGCATTCGGTAGAAAAAACACAGTGGAAAGAACGCTATCTTCAACATGAAAACGATTTGATTCTGGCAGAAACACAGTTCGTTTCATTCGGTGCAGGCACACCTGACCAAGGCACCATTACGCGGCAGGATGATGGTAGCATTCATATACAGATCAACCGAAAAATGAAAGAACTCAACTGGGTCATTTCGCGCAGGATGCAGGGAAAAATTGAGAGTGCTGATCGGGTCTGGAATATTTATCAGGATTTTCCCGACTACAGTACGGTACAGATCTCTATAAAAAAAGACAGCCTATGGAAAAAAAGAGGTTTGAATGATTGCCTATGAATCCACAAGACATAAAAAATGTGCCCGAAGCACTCAATGAGCAACAGCAACAAGAATTATTAGAAAAATTTGACCGTGAATCTGTTACCCGTAACCCGATCAATAAGTCGGTTCGCTGGTTTATTGCTGCCTTAGCAATATCCTACTCGTTATTTCATCTTTATATTACATTTAATCCTTTACCCGAACTGATTCAACGTGCGGCACATGTGTCGATTGGTTTAGCTCTGATTTTCCTGCTCTATCCAGCACGTCAGGCCAGCAGCCGACAGAAGGTCGCATGGACTGACTGGATTTGGGTAATCGCCTCTTTTGCTTCGTTCTTTTATCTGTTTAAAGAATACCAAGCCATTATGACCACGCGAGGAGGCATTCCCAATACGCTGGATATTGTCTTCTCGATTATAACGGTCGTATTAGTGGTCGAGGCAGCACGGCGGGTAATGGGCTGGATGCTGCCGATCCTGGGACTGATTTTCTTAAGCTATCCATTTGTCAGTCATTTTGACTGGATGCCAGATCGCTTGCTCACCCGCCCCTATACATTCAGTGATATTTTCGGCCAAATGTATCTAAAGACTGAAGGGTTATATTCCTCAGCCATCGGTGCTTCGGTCACCTTCATTTTCCTGTTTATCCTGTTTGGTGCCTTTCTGGCGAAATCAGGCATGGGAAAATTATTTAATGACCTGGCCATGGCACTTGCCGGACATAAGCAAGGTGGCCCTGCCAAAGTTGCGGTGATTTCCAGCGGTTTTATGGGCAGTATTAACGGGACTGCGGTTGCCAATGTCGTAGGAACCGGTTCATTTACCATTCCCTTGATGAAGAAAATTGGCTATCACAAAAACTTTGCCGGTGCGGTTGAAGCCAGTGCTTCTGTGGGTGGACAGATCTTGCCGCCAGTAATGGGGGCTAGCGCCTTCATCATGGCGGAAACCACGGGTGTCAGTTACGGCACGATTGCCTTAGCTGCGGTATTGCCCGCCCTGCTATATTATCTCGGGGTGATGGCACAAGTCCATTTCAGAGCCGGCCGGGATAACCTGAAAGGTGTTCCCAAAGCTGACCTGCCACGGGTCAAAGAAGTCCTAAAAGAACGAGGACATTTATTACTCCCTATCGTTGCCTTAGTGTTCTTCTTATTTCAATCCATTCCGGTTAGCTATGCGGCTGTGTATACGATTTTATTGACTATCGTGGTTGCAGCATTCAGAAAATCGACCCGTATGGGACCGAAAGAAATTCTGGAAGCCTTAGCTGATGGCGCTAAACAGTCACTTTCCGTGATGGCTGCCTGTGCCGTCGTCGGTATTATTATTGGTGTCGTGAGCTTGACCAGTTTCGGTTCAGTGATGACTTCCTCAATCATGAGTATTGGTGCCGGCAGTCTGTTCCTGACCCTGTTCTTCACCATGATTGCATCGATGATTCTCGGTATGGGCCTGCCATCCATTCCTGCCTATATCATTACCGCAACGATGGCTGCCCCCGCTTTGGCCAACTTTGACATTCCCATCTTAGTCGCCCATATGTTCGTGTTCTATTTTGGTTTGTTTGCCAATATCACCCCACCCGTGGCCTTGGCCGCCTTTGCCGGTGCCGGGATTGCCGGTGGTGATCCTATGCGGACCGGATTCCTGGCCCTACGCCTATCTCTAGCTGGTTTTATTGTGCCATTCCTGTTTGTCTATAACCCAGCGATGTTGATGATTGACACGACAAATATTGCCGTGAATGCCAAAGAATTTGCCTTACCGGCATGGAATGTCATTTTAAGCATTACTGTAAGCTCCATTGTCGGTATTCTGGCACTGGGGGCTGCAGTAGAAGGTTATTTTAAAACAGCCCTGAGCTGGTTCTGGCGGATCTTCCTGGGGGTTGGCGCACTTATGATGATTGTGCCGGAAACTATGACCGATATTATCGGCACCTTCATGGTGATTATTGCGATTGGCTTTAATATCGTTCAGGCAAGAAAAGAAAATACAGTGACTACTAAAATCTCATAAGAAAGAGAGCCGAGGCTCCATTGCTGTCCCACAATTTTTCACAAGAGGAAGCTCATTTGAGCTTCCTCTTGTTTTATGGGTATTTTATCGGGTGAAAATAAAGCTTTTAAAGTTCTTCTTTCAAACAAATTCACTTGAATTATT
>NZ_SMTB01000059.1:0-17287 GCF_006864105.1 Acinetobacter sp. RF14B
AGAACCTGCTGGATGCGATTGAAAACAGCAAGAAAACCACACTGGCAGCATTTATCTATGCACTCGGTATTCGGGGGGTAGGTGAAACCACGGCGCGGATGCTGGCCAATACCTTCCAGACTCTGGACGCCTTACGCCATGCTGATCTTGAAACCTTAAAGAAAACACCGGATGTGGGAGATATTACCGCAGAATGGATTATTGATTTCTTTCAGGCACCGCATAATCTGGAAGTGCTGGATCGTCTGCTTGCCGCAGGCATTCACTGGGATGCACCGGTTGCTCCGCCTCGCCAGCCACTCAATGGTGAAAGTTGGGTGGTGACCGGAACCCTCAGCAGTATGGGACGTGATGAAGCAACACAATTATTGCAAGCCCTCGGTGCTCGGGTGAGTGGTAGTGTATCTGCTAAAACCAAATGTGTGGTGGCTGGAGAAAAGGCCGGCTCGAAACTGGATAAGGCTGAAAAACTGGGTGTACCCGTGATAAATGAAGAGCAGTTTATTGATTTGATGCATAATTATGGCCTGCTGGAAGCTTAAGCTATTTTCTTGGCTTTTTAATCGCCTCTAAATATTAAAAAAGACACCTTCGGGTGTCTTTTTTAATACTTTCAAATCACTCTACCGGTTAAGGAATATAGCGTTTGACCAGTCCGTCATCAAGAAGCTGCTGAAAATGCTCAACCAGACTTTCTTGTACCGGACGATATTGAATCCCGAGCTGATCCTGACTTTTTTGTGCATTAAAATAAATTGGATAGCCCATGTTGAGTTCGACAAATTTCCGGCTAAAGCCGGCAAGTGGGCCAAACATCTTAAATGCAGTTTTAGGTAACTGATTGCGTGGGAAAGGAAACTTGGCACCAAAAGCTTTACGCAAAATTTTCCCCATCTCCAGCAGGCTTAAAGTCTCACTACAAATAATATAACGGCCTTCGGCCTCGGGATTAAATGCTGCAAGGAGATGTGCTTCAGCGACGTCTTGTACATCGACAACCCCATTCCACATAGGCGGAACACCCAGCAGGGTCAGACCATTGGCAAACTGTTGCAGAACTTCCACGCTGCCAGACTGGGTGTTGGGGGTAAGGGATTTTCCAAATACCAGAGCAGGATTAATACAAATCAGATCCCAACGGTCCTGCGCCTCCGCCATTTCCCAAGCCTTGCGTTCGGCCATCACCTTGGAATAAGGATAAGGCTGATGATGCGGGGAGCTGGTCATATTCCAGTGCGACTCATCAAAACGCTGCTGTTCGGTTTGTAAAATATCAATGGCATCGCCATAGGTCGAGGCAATACTGGAGGTCACCACCACGCGTTGAACCGATTCGGTCTTATTGACGCTATTTAATACATTTTCTGTGCCCACAACTGCGGGCTCAATGATATCTTTTACGGGGTCTGTATAATTGGTCACAACAAAAGGCGAAGCCATATGAAACACGATTTCACAGTCCTGCATCGCCGCATCAAAAGAACCCGGGGTTAGCAGATTGGCTGCAAACAGTTTAAGTGTGCCAGGAGCACTGTCGGCAATCTGTTCCAGATGCTTAAAACTTTGCGTCTTGTTTAAATCCCGAACAGTAGCGTGAACGGTATACCCTTGGGTTAAAAGTTTTTGAATTACCCAACTGGCGATATAGCCAGAGGCACCGGTCACGAGCACAGGCGCTGTAGTTGATGGTTGTGTCATAATGAAACCGTTGTTGTTTTAAATTTCCCTGCATCATAAGACAAATCAAGCATAAAATACCCCAATATAATGATATTTATACAAACATGATGAGTATTTTTTATCACGATGATTTTTTACAATTTTTAACGTTTGATTTTTCTAGTAAAATTTTGACTTTGGAAAAGATACAAGCAGTTGCAACATCTTGTTTTCTAAACGGGATTTATCTGAATTGAGAGGGTAAATGCAAGTGCTTCTCATTTTAATTTTATAAAAATCATATATTTACGTAAATTTAACTTTTGCAAAACCGCACGGTTTTATTCATAATAGATTTTATAAAATAGGGAGTAGTTCAAAATGCGTGGTAATCCAGAAGTCGTAGACTATTTGAATATGCTGATTGGCGGCGAGCTGGCTGCCCGTGACCAATATCTGATTCACTCTCGTATGTATGAAGATTGGGGCTTGAGCAAGATCTTCGAACGAATTGATCATGAAATGCAGGAAGAAGCCCAACATGCGGATGCGATTATCCGTCGTGTCCTGTTTCTGGAAGGCAAGCCGAACATGATGCGTGATGACATTGAGGTCGGTGAAGATGTGGTCAGTTGCTTGAAAGCCGATTTAAAACTTGAGTATCATGTGCGTGAAAAGCTGGCTCAGGGAATCAAGCTGTGCGAGGAAAAAGGGGATTATATCACCCGTGATCTGCTACGCCAGCAAATGTCTGATACCGAAGAAGATCATACGTACTGGCTGGAAAAACAGCTGAGGTTGATTGAGTTGATTGGTCTGCAAAATTATATCCAGTCACAGATGTAAAACATAGATAGAAAATCCCGCAATTTTGGCGGGATTTTCTATATTGAAAGGCGCTATTTTGAAAACCCAACCATTTTTGATAATCCAGACGCGGGCAGATCGTTAAACAGCAAGCCATAACATGAGTCATTGATATAAAGTAATAAAATTGAAGAGGGTAATGACAATGCTTGGGAAAAAGGTGACTCAGATCGCCAGAACCGGATGAATCTTAAATTTAAGTTTATAAAGCTGCTCTTATTCTAAGCAGACTGTGGCATTATCTAGAGCTTGAACCTGTTAAAAAAATAAAGAATTAGATCAAGTGCATGCTAAAAGAAAAATTTTTAACTCCATTTTTACAGCTGACTCGCTGTCTGATCGTAAGCTGTCTGTTTGCAACTGCTGCATTACCGGTCGGGGCTGCCAATCCAGCCGATCCAAATAAAATCCTGCGTGACGTTTTTCCGGTGGCTGAAACCGGCTTTGATCCGGCTGCGACTCATGATGTCTATTCTGGCCGGGTCAATGCTGCCATTTTTGAAAATCTATTTAGTTATGATTATCTGGCGTCCCCAGTCAAACTGGTACCGAATACGGCAGTCGCTTTACCACAGGTCAGCGCGGATGGTCTGACTTATACTATTCAAATCAAGAAGGGAATTTATTTTGCAGATGATCCGGTATTTAAAGGCAAGAAGCGTGAACTGACGGCTGCTGACTATGCCTATTCACTGAAACGGCTGATAGACCCGACCTTACATTCTCCAAACAGCTGGTTGCTGGAGGGCCGGATCAAGGGAACAGAAGCCTTACTGGCACAGGCTAAAAAAACCGGCAAGTTTGATTATGATCGGCCCTTTGAAGGCATTCAGACGCCGGATCGCTATACCCTGATTTTAAAGCTGATTAAACCGGATCAGAACTTTGCAATGCTGCTTGCCCATCAGCCGGCAGCGGCGGTCGCCAGAGAGGTCATTGAAAAATATCGTAATAAGGCCGGCTTTGTGATGGATCATCCGGTGGGTACCGGGCCCTATCTGCTGAGTCACTGGACACCAGCTTCACGGATCATCTTAACTGCCAATCCGAACTATCGTGGCTTTGTCTGGAACTTTAAGGCCAGTCATCATGCAGATCAGCCTATTATCAAGGCCATGCAAGGAAAGAAAATGCCGCAGATTGGCACTATTGATATTCGGGTGATTGAAGAAGCTCAGTCCCGCTGGCTGGCTTTTAGTAAAAATGAGCTGGATATCAGTGAAATTGAGGGTGATCTGGTGGTACAGGCATTAGAAAATGGCGTACTCAAACCGAATTTAAAAAAGCAAGGCATACAACTTTCTCGCATTAGCGATCCTTTAATTGGCTATCAGTACTGGAATATGCGGCATCCGGTCGTGGGCGGATTGGCAAAGGAAAAAATAGCCTTACGTCGGGCAATGGCAATGGCATTTTCAACTGAGAAGATGATCAATATTCTGTATAAAGGTGATGCCACTCAGCTACAAATGCCGATTCCTCCCGGGATGGTCGGTTATTCTCCACAGTACAAGAGCAGTATTCCCTACTCAGTCAAGGCGGCCAATCTGCTGCTTGACCGCTATCAATATCAGGTCGGGACGGATGGCTGGCGGCGTCAGCCGAATGGCAAGCCGCTGGAAATTGAGCTGATTGTGGGAAATACCAGCCGTGGTCAACAGCAGGCAGAATTCTGGAAAAAGGCACTCGACAGCATCCAGATCAAGATGGTGAGTAAAGCCATGCCATTTGCTGAAGCCCTCAAGCTGGAAAAGCAGTGCAAGACCATGTTTAAAGGCTCGGCCTGGATTGCGGACTATCCGGATGCCGATAACTTTATGCAGCTGTTTTACGGTAAAAATATCCACATGAGCAATAATTCCTGTTTCAGGCATCCCGAATTTGACCGGCTCTATGAGCAGACCCAGAGCATGAATCCGGGTCCTGCACGTGATGCCCTGTATCGCAAGATGTCACGCATTCTGGAGGTTAATATGCCGGTTCTCATGCTGTACAGCAGCTACCGTAATGTACTCACTCAAGCGCGGGTGATCGGCTATAAGAATCATCCGATTTTGTCAGCAGAATGGATGTATCTCGATGTCGATTCTAAAAAATAATCCAACACTGGAGCGATGGATGCAGTCAAAGAAAATGAAAATAAGCACTCTCAGTGTGTTGCTCATGATTAGCAGTTCCGGGGCAATCGCGGCTCAGCCCTCATTCTTGCCTTTATTTAACGCAAGCGAGATTCCCGCCTTATGTGATGCAAACTTAAAAAAAATGCACAAGCAGGTTAAAAAGTTTGAAAGCAAAAAAATAAAAAACAATACCCGAAGTTCGGCCTATTTGGCAGAGTGGGACAACATTCTGGCCGAAGCGAGCGATTTTATTTCACCGATTGGACTATATAGCAATATAGATCCTGATCCGGCCTTACGTCAGGCCGCAGATGATTGTGAGCTTAAAAGTGATCAATATCTGACGGCACTGTATCAGCGTCCACAGCTTTATGTCCAATTCAAGAAATTAACCGCAATAGATGAAATTGATCAGAAATATCTGAAGGATATTCTGGAACAGTTTGAAAAAAACGGCATACAGCTGAGCGCAGACAAGCAGAAACGCTTAAAGGAAATTATGGATGAGAGCACCAGACTCTCTCAGGATTTCTCCAAAAACGTACGGGATAATCAGGACAAGGTTGAATTTAATCCAGAGGAAATGAAAGGTTTGCCAGACAGTTATATGGCAGGCCTGAAGACAAATACCCGGGGGAATTATGAATTAGGCTTTGATTACCCGGAATATCAGCCTTTTATGGAGCTGGCAGACAGCGATACAGCACGTAAACGCTATCAGACGGCGTATAGCCGGCGTGGTACTGAACAAAACCTGAAGCTGATGAAAAGGGCAATCGATCTGCGTTATGAGCAGGCACAACTATTTGGAAAAGACAGCTATGCCCATTTTGCCCTGGCATATCGTATGGCTAAAACCCCTGAAGCCGTCAATGCTTTTCTGGAGGAAGTTCATGCCAAGGTGGCGCCGCTAGAAAAACAGGAGATAGAAGAATTACGTCGTTTCAAGGCAGAAAGCTTAAAAATTCCTGTGGAAACAGCAAAAATTGAGCGTTGGAGCCAGCTTTACTGGAATGAAAAGCTACGTCAGGCCAAATACCAGATTGATCAGGAAAAACTGCGCGATTATTTTCCAACTGAAGCTGCACAGAAATGGTTATTTGCCCTGTCTTCTGAACTATACGGCATCCAGTTCAAGCCGGTGAAAGTCAAAGCCTGGCATGATGAAGTGGAATACTACGCCGTGCATGACACTGCTTCCGGAGAGTTTCTGGGCGGCCTGTATCTGGATAAATACCCGCGTAAAGGTAAGTATGGCCATGCCGCGGTGTGGGGTGTGTATGGGGGCAGCCGTTTAAATGAGCGCCGTCCCATCTCCGTTTTGGTGACCAACTTTAACCGTAAAGGGCTGAACAGCAATGAGCTAGAAACCTTTGTACATGAAATGGGACATGCCTTGCATGGCCTGCTATCTAAAACCCGCTATAGTGAGCAGTCAGGCACATCGGTAGAACGTGACTTTGTTGAAGCTCCTTCACAAATGTATGAAGAATGGGCACGCCGTTTTGAAACGCTGTCTAAAGTGGCCGACTATTGTGAACCCGCCTGTCCACGCATTGATGCAGCCATGGCCGAGCGCTTAAAAAGCGTCAAAAATTATGGCCGGGGAGCGCATTATGCACGCCAGACCCTATATGCGCAGTATGACATGGCTGTGCATGGCCAAAATGCCTTAAGCCTTGATCCCTTAAAACTCTGGCAGGAAATGGAAAGTCAAACTGCCCTGGGATATGTCTCGGGACAACAGTTTCCGGGCCAGTTTGGGCATTTGATGGGGGGCTATCAGGCAGGTTATTACAGCTATATGTGGTCACAAGTTTTGGCACTCGACATGCTGTCTGCTTTTGGGGAGCATTTGATGAATCCTAAAGTGGGAGCACGTTATCGCACTACGGTACTGGCTCAGGGGGGGCAAAAGCCGGGTGAGCAGATGGTCAAAGACTTTCTGGGACGTGAGCCAGACAGTCAGGCGTTCTTCAAGGAAATTTCAGGACATTAAGTCAGGGCAGGGATACAATGCTGGCATATATAATTCGCAGGATTTGGCAAATGATTCCCACCATGCTGGGTGTAATCTTGCTGATTTTCTTTTTGTTTAATTGGGTGGGAGGAGACCCGGCGTATATTCTGGCAGGGAAAATGGCCAATCTGGAACAGATTGAAAATATCCGGCAGCAGCTGGGAGTTGAACAGCCCTATTATGTACAGCTCTGGATATTTATCCAGCAAATCATCAGCTTTGATTATGGCCTGAGCTGGAGTACCGGAGAACCCGTCTCGCAGATTATCATTACCCGTTTGGGACCTTCACTGACCATTTTAATTCCCTTAACCATTTTACAAACTTTAATTGCCATTATTCTGGCGCTGGCTGTGGCTGCTGTACGAGGCTCGCTGACTGACCGCATGATCATGATGCTCTGCACCATTGGCATGTCGATCAGCATTCTGGTGTATATCATCGTTTTTCAGTATGTACTGGCCTATCAGCTGAGCTGGTTCCCGGTTCAGGGCTGGAGCGACAGTCTGACTAATAACCTGTTTCAATATGCCATGTTGCCGATTCTGATTATGCTGGTGGTCAGTATTGCACCGATGCTGCGCTTATACCGCAGCTTTGTACTGGATGAAGTTAATCAGGACTATGTGCGTACCGCACGGGCAAAGGGCTTGCGGGAAAGCCGGATTCTGGGCGTACATGTACTGCGTAATGCTTCAATTCCCATTATTACGGATGTCATGTCGAGCTTGCCGGCCCTGCTGATCGGTGCTTTTTTGATTGAACGCTTCTTTGGCATTCCTGGCATTGGACGTGAAGTGATTATTGCGGTAGAGCGCTCTGATTTTCCGGTTATTAAAGC
This sequence comes from Acinetobacter sp. RF14B, assembly GCF_006864105.1. Classification (NCBI taxonomy): domain Bacteria; kingdom Pseudomonadati; phylum Pseudomonadota; class Gammaproteobacteria; order Moraxellales; family Moraxellaceae; genus Acinetobacter; species Acinetobacter sp. RF14B. The sequence goes on from NZ_SMTB01000059.1 coordinate 7,508, forward strand.
CATTACCGTATATGTGGCAGTCGCGACCATGCTGTTCAACCTGATCGCGGATGTCATCTATAAATGGATTGATCCGCGTATACAGTTGAAGTAGGTGAAGGTATGCTGAGTGCCATTTTAAAACGAACGCAGGCTCACCAGACAGCTGCATCTGCCTCAAGCGGATTATGGCAACTGGCCTGGCGCCGTCTAAAGCGTGACCGTATTGCCATGTTGTCGTTGTGGATTGTTGGATTCTATTTTCTGCTGCTGATCTTATCTCTCAGTGGCATGCTTGCCAAAGACTGGGATCAGGAAGTGGCGGTGAGCTATGCACCTCCCACTTTTATGAAGAGTACCCCGGCAGTCGAGGTTTCATTTCCTGAAGAAAGCCAGCTCAGAGCGGCATCAGGAAAACCAGTCGAGCCTTTACAAAATAACGGCACGGCATTAAATCTGCAAGTTGCTACTGTGCAGGGAGCAGGTCAGATCATAGAGGATTATGGGGTGGTCGATCCTTTGGCTGAAGATATGCTGGCCATCGAACAGGAACTGGGAGGCCAGTTAATAGATCAGCGCAATGAGCTGAAACAGAGCCTGATTTTTGGTGCAGATAAATGGGGACAGGATATACTGCTAAAAACCATTAAAGGTGCAGAAACTTCGATTCTGGTGGGGCTGGTTGCCGCAGTAATGTCGGTGGCTATCGGCACGTTATTGGGTGCAGTCGCAGGGTATTTCAGTGGCTGGGTCGATGATGCACTGAACTGGTTTTATAATATTTTTACCTCAATTCCTTATCTGTTACTGATACTGGCCATTGCGGCGGTATTGCAGCAAAAAGGTATTCTAGCCATTATCCTGATTTTAGGACTGACGGGCTGGACCGGGGTATTTCGTCTGGTACGGGCTGAGTATATGAAGCACACTTCACGTGAATATGTACTGGCTGCCAAAGCTATAGGGGTCAGCCATATGCGCCGTATGTTTGTGCATATTTTTCCCAATGTAAGCCATATTGCGCTGGTACAGATGTCCATTCTGGTGGTGGCCTTTATCAAGTCTGAAGTGATTTTAAGCTTCTTGGGCTTTGGTGTACCGACAGGTGTGGTGTCGTGGGGCAGCATGCTGAATGAAGCACAAAGTGAGCTGATTTTAGGAAAATGGTGGCAACTGGCAGCCGCTTCCATTGCCATGGCGGTGTTGGTGACGGCATTTTCGATGTTTAGCGATGCACTGCGTGATGCATTAGATCCCAAACTGAAATAGGAGCCAACATGTCTGATCAGAACTTTCATCCAGTCCCTGTATTGCTCCGTGTAGAAAATCTGCGCGTCAGTTTTAAAGATGAACATCAACAGTATATCGAAACGGTCAAAAGTATTTCGTTCGATATCCCCGCCAATACCACCGTAGCCTTGGTCGGAGAGTCGGGAAGTGGAAAATCTGTGACTGCGCTGGCCACCATGGGACTATTGGCCCCTGAAAATAGCCAGATTTCTCCCGACAGTAAAATTATGTTTGAAGGACAGGATCTGCTTACACTACCTGTCTGTAAAATGCGCCAGATGTGTGGCAGAGATATCGCCATGATTTTTCAGGAACCCATGTCTTCGCTCAACCCGGTCTTTACGGTTGGTATGCAGATTGCAGAAGTATTAAGACTGCATTTGGGCATGAATAAAAAACAGGCCCGTCAGAGAACTTTGGAGCTGTTGCAGGAAGTGGGTATTCCTTCACCGGAAGCCCGGATTGATGCTTATCCGGGCCAACTATCTGGCGGACAGCAGCAAAGGGTGATGATTGCTATGGCGATTGCCTGCGAGCCTAAACTCCTGATTGCCGATGAGCCGACCACAGCGCTGGATGTGACCATTCAAAAGCAGATTCTAGACTTGCTTGAATCCTTGCGTCAGCGCAGGCAAATGTCAATTTTGCTGATTAGTCATGACTTGGCCTTGGTCGCTGAAATTGCAGATCAGGTCATTGTAATGCGTGATGGAGAAATCCGTGAACAGGGAGCAGTCAAATCCGTACTTGAGCATCCAAAAGACGTGTATACCAAAGCGCTTTTACATTGTCGGCCTCAGCTTTCTCATCGGCCACAGCGTCTGCCGGTAATCAGTGACTTTATCCAGCAAAAAGGAGAGCAATGGTTTGAAAATGTGCCTCCAAATCCTGAAAAGCTGACAGAACGTAGCCGAGGCTTAAAGGGCAATGAAGAAATTATTCTGAATGTGCGCGATCTGAATAAATCATTTTATAGCCCCAAAGGCCTATTTCGAAAAGAAGAATTTCAGGCGGTGAAGGGGGTGTCATTTCAGCTGGCCAAAGGTAAAACCTTGGGTCTGGTTGGTGAATCAGGTTCTGGAAAAACCACCATTGGACTGTTGCTGATGCGTTTACACCAAGCTACAGGCGGTCAGGCCCTGTTTCAGGGACAGGATATTCTGTCCATGTCAGAAAAAGAATTTAAGCCATACCAACGCAAGATTCAGATCGTTTTCCAGAATCCTTATGCCTCACTCAATCCACGCTTTAGCGTAGGCCAGATTCTGATGGAGCCGATGCAGATTCATAACATTGGTGCGAATGATGCAGAACGTAAACAGCTGGCACTGGAGCTACTGAAACGGGTCAGCCTGCCGGTGCAGGCCTTTGACCGTTATCCGCATGAGTTTTCAGGGGGACAACGTCAGCGGATTGCGATTGCACGTTGTCTGACTTTAAAACCCGAGATTTTAATCTGTGATGAATCGGTCTCGGCACTAGATGTCTCGGTTCAGGCTCAAGTACTGAATTTGCTACAGGATTTACAGGATGAATTTGGCCTGAGTTATATTTTTATTTCACATGATTTGTCGGTAGTGAAATATATTTCTGATCAGATCATGGTACTGAATCAGGGGGAATTGGTAGAAATCGCCAATTCAGATGAACTGTATCAATCTCCGCAGCATGAATATACCAAGCGTTTACTCAGCGCCATTCCGCAAGGGATTCCACAATAATATTTTAAGTTCCAAATAAAAATGCCCACATTGTTGGGCATTTTTTATGACTGAACGATGTTCTCAGGAAACAGGTGGGATAGCTGCATATGTATCAGATTCTGGTCGGCTGTACTGAACAGACTAAGGTTAAGATCATGATCCTGTGCGGCTGTATGGAAGCGGAGCAGCCCAGTCTGCTGCTGGTCTGCAGGAGGAATCACACTAGATTACATCTGTTGAACCTTACTGAATTTACATATCTTATGAGAAGGATCAGCAAAGAGCGCCCAAGCGGTACTGCCCTCGGAAATAACAAGTACCCGATAGGTTTTTATAATATGGACTACTAGTACCAATAACAGAGAGGATCCGATCAGTATACAGGTCCATGGATCCAGTATTTTTAGAGGCTGTGTACTGAAATCACGAAGAAAATGAATATCGCTGAAAGGGATAGAGCGGCGTTCTGGATTTGCTCTTTGCCAGCTGCTGTAATGAACCAGCATAAAATGCACTAGCATTAGTATGTAGAAACCATAAAGCCGGGAAGCCTGAGGTGCCACAGGATGATAATATTGGCTCATTATTATTGTTCTTGCAAAAAAAAGAGCCACCGAAGTGACTCTATCTTAATGAAAGCTTAAAACTTTTTAAAGCCTTTGTTGATGCCATAAGGACGACGCGGTGCATTTTCATCACGCTCTTCACGACGACCAAAACCCTGTTCATGACGATTGTCACGACGTGCGAACTGGGTACCGTTCTGGTTTTCACGACGTACAAAACCACTATCTTCACGGCCATGAGTATTTTGTGGCTGATCATCGGTATCACGACGTTGCTGACGCAAATACCCCCCACGGCGTGCTGCCAGTGGTTTTTCCTGCATACGTTCATTGCGGCGTTTTGCCATACCGTATAGACCCGTACCTTGGCGCGGCTTGAGCTCAACTGCTTTGGTCAGGTTATCAATATCCTGTTTATCCAGTTCCATCCAGCGACCTGTACGCAGCTCACGTGGCAGAATTACCGTGCCATAACGTGTACGTAACAGACGGCTGACTTTAAGGCCTTGTGATTCAAAAATACGGCGCACCTCACGGTTACGACCTTCTTTTACTACTACTTGATACCAGCGGTTAATACCGTCGCCACCCAGCTCAGAGAAAGACTCAAACTTGGCCGGACCATCATCCAGTACCACACCTTTTAGCATGTTGTTTTTCAATTGTGGAGTTACTTCACCCATGACACGAACGGCATATTCACGTTCAATTTCATTTGAAGGGTGCATCAAGCGATTCGCCAGTTCGCCATCATTGGTGAACAGTAGCAACCCGGTCGAGTTAATATCCAGACGGCCGACCATTACCCAGCGATCATTTGCCAGAGCAGGCAGATTATCAAATACCGTTGGACGGCTTTCAGGATCATTGCGCGAACAGATTTCGCCTTCAGGCTTATAATAAATCAGTACACGACGACGAATTTCATCTTCAATCTGGAAATGAACCTTACGACCATCAATGCGAAGCTCATCACCTGGTTCAATACGTTCTCCCACTTGGGCAATTTGCCCATTTACACTTACACGTCCAGCGGCAATGACTTCTTCCATATAACGGCGAGAACCCAGACCAACACGTGCAAGTACCTTTTGCAATTTTTCACTCATGACAGCATAACCTTAGAAATAATTATCAACAGTTCACCTATTTATGATGTCAATCCATTTGTATCGAGCATCATAAAAGCTTCCTTGGCATTCTGTAAGGGAGGCAATTGGCCTAAACTGATTAAGCCAAAAGCGTTCAAAAATTGTGGCGTTGTGACTAACAACGCAGGTCTTCCCGGGAGTTCACGAAACCCGGATTCCTTAATCCAGTTCCAGTCAAACAGCGTACGCAAAATCTGGCTGTTATTGGTGACTCCACGAATCTGTTCAATATCGGCTCGTGTGACCGGCTGGTGATACGCAATGACTGCAAGTATTTCCAGTAAGGCAGGCGAGAGACGTGTTGGTCGCTCAGGCCAGGTCTGTGCAATAATTTTACGATATTTTGCACGGACTTGAAAACGGTAACCTTGGGCCGTTTCAATCAGTTCAATAGACCGGCCATGGAATAGCATCGAGAGCTGTTGTAAATACTGGCGCAATTCCTGCTTGCTATAACGGTCATGAAACGCTTCCTTGAGGCGTGCCAATGACACGGCTGAATCACTGGCGAATATAATCGCTTCAAGCTGCATTAACACTTCATGCCGGTTATCTTCGGCAGATAAAGGACTGGCTGGATCGAGGGTCATGAGCGAGCTCCTTGAATTGCGAGCGGGGCTTCTACGCCTGTAGCAATAATCTGGATTTTTTGTTGGCGAGTCAGTTCCAGTACGGCCATAAAAGTCACGACCATGCCCATGCGGCCCTGACTCGGTTTTAATAGTGCATCAAATAACAGCACTTCACCCGATTCAATACAACTTTCAATATAAGCAATCCGCTCTTCGAGTAACACCGGTTCTTGCTGAACCTGATGAATGACTGGTTCAGGACGATTAAAAACACACAGCAGCGCATCCCGGAGCAGGTCAATATTGTGGCCTTCATTGGGCTGGATAAACTCACCCAGGCTGACATTGGTAGCAAAAGTGTCACGTTCCAGAACACTCATCTGCCCAAGATGCTCTGCTGCCTGTTTAATCCGTAGATAATTTTCCAGACGGTCAATTAGTTCCTGCCTTGGATCTTGCTCGACAGTTGAAGTTGTTTTAGGCTTGGGAAGCAGTAAGCGCGATTTAAGATCCGCCAATAATGCGGCCATCACCATATAATCAGCTGTCAGCTCAATATTCAGGGACTTCATGGCATTCATATAAGATAAATACTGTGACGCAATCGGTGCAATATCGACCTTTAATAAATCAAAACCGTTGCGCTGAATCAGGTAAATTAAGAAGTCGAGTGGGCCTTCAAAATGTTCTAACAGAATTTCAAATGCGGCAGGCGGGATATAGAGGTCCTCTGGAATCTGATCTTGCCACTCATCCAATACACGGATTTGCAGAGCTGATTCCACCACACTAGAGGTCGTTTGATTCATTACAATTATAGGCCACGCGAATTTTCAAAGGCATGAAAGGGCTAGGACTTCGATATTGTATCGAAAGAAAAAGCACATAAAGAGTGGCGTTATTGTACGGTAAAAAACTTGCTAAATAAATTGTTTGAAAATAATTTTGCTAAAAACGCGAAATTAAATCCACTATTCATGTATTTGAAATCTGCTCTATCCTCATAAAAAGCTCAATAGAGTGAAAGCTTCTCGCAGAATTCTATGGTGAGTTTAGATGTGTTGGAGTGCATGAAAATGAGTATAGATCAGCATTATCTGATTGAGCGATATGAACTCATGAAATTTCAAACGATACACTACATCGCATGGTCAACTTTCTCCTGAGTCATGCAAGCATTCAAAAAGCTTGGAATCACAGAGGCTAAAGCGTCCACAAATGAAGGGCACAAGATCGAACTTTCTTGGTTTAAGTTATTTATGTATTTGAAGCTCTTTAAAATACTTGCTGAAAGTATCTATAGCTTGGAATTGAACATAAAGGTGCTGAATTCGTCAATCGGACTGTTGCCGTAAGGCGAATTCAATCATACGTTGATAGCTGCTGGCCAGACATAAATTCTGGTTTGAATAGAGCTGGAAAAGTCTGTGAACCCAAGAAAGCTCAAGAAAGAACCTATATTCAATCTGGTCAAGATGTAAGACCGGAGAAGAACTAGCTTCGACCAGTATGGCTCTTGATTGCAAGGTCCAAGGCTGCTCTGCATAAATCAGCTGATGTGCCGGAAAGGCATTATAATTCAGGAGGATATAAAATAAATCCATTTATATGCCTCCTGTATTTTTTAATCTATTTACGGGATTTATTCAAAAGCACTTACATCACCTACGCCGCGACGCACAATTTCCGGATTTTCCCCCGAAAGATCTACAATTGAGGTGGTACTTAAGGTTCCCAGACCACTATCTACAAATACATCAATACGCTTGCCGAGCTGGGTTTCAATATCAAAAGGATCATCCAGAGGATCATCTTGACCGGGAAGAATAAGGGTGGAGGTCAGCAAAGGCTCCCCCAGCTCTTTAAGGAGCATCTGGCAGACCTGATTGCTGGGAATACGCAGCCCAATAGTTTTCTTCTTTGGATGCATCAGGCGGCGTGGCACCTCACTGGTGGCTGGTAAAATAAAGGTAGTGATGGCCGGTGTATTATTTTTCAACAAACGATACATGGCATTGTCGACTTTGGCATAGGTCGCAATATCGGACAGGTCACAGCAGAGAATGGCATATTGATGCTTGGGGCCAAGTCCACGAATCTGTGCAATCCGTTCCATGGCATTTTTATTTCCGATCTGGCAGCCAATTGCATAGGCCGCATCGGTAGGATAAACAATCACATCCCCGGCACGGATATGCTCGACCGCCTGGCTGATTAAACGAGGTTGCGGATTATCCGGGTGTACACGTAAATGCAGCATAAATATTCCTCCAAACTCTGCCATTGCTCTATTATGAAGCGCATATTGAGCCACTGGCAATTATAAACAGGTAGATTTGTGTAATCTAATCAAGCATTTCACGTAAAAACTCATGAGCTTGTAAACTTTCGCCGTTACGCGTACAGGCGCAAATATACTCAATGAAGCGATTGGCATCGCGTGGCAGTCTGGCGTCGCCATTAAAATAGCGCTGTACCTGGGCATGAACATTGTCTTTAAAGCTGGTTCCATCCCCGCCTTCACCAGTCAGATTATCTAAAGAAACCCGGAATTTACGCCCAAAGGCGGTGGCAAACATCCACTCAATTGCTTGCGGCTTGATTTCCACCTGTTCAAATAAGGCCTGCTGCTCCTGAGTCCGGCCATCTGGCGCATACCAATAGCCTAAGTCTGGCAGTTTGCGGCGCTCATCGCCAGCAATGGTCCAGTGACTGATCTCATGCAGGGCGCTGTTGAAAAAGCCATGAGCAAACTGGATTCTTGCCGGACCGTCCGAGCTGGCCGGGAAATATTCTGGTTCAAAATCACCACGAACTAAGCTGACATTTAAGTGGGAAAACCAGTGATTAAAGTGTAAGATGAGCCAATCAACCTGTTCTGCTTCTGAGGATAAATTCGCCCAGAGTAAGAGTTGCACTTGCTTGAGTGAGTTATCAGAATCAGGCGTTGAAAGTGTGCTAACGAGTGATGAAATATTCACTTCTGTTTGCGGCTGCAACAGATGCATGACTTAAGTTACCCAAATGGTCTGTCTAAATAAGTACAAAATTGTATCTTAATCTTTGACAGAGTACTGATGAATTTGTAGAATTGCCGCCTTAATTATGTCAGCAAATACCTTTCCGGCACAGATTGAGCCGTTTAAATGGGCTGAACAGGGCTTTAAATGGTCAGGTCAACTGCCTTTATCCCGCTTTGTTCGTATTGCTCGTGAAGCTGTTGGATCAATTGATGATCAATTGATTAACATAGACTGTAAGCTATCAATGGATGCCTATCATCGGATTGCATGGCTAGATGGTCACGTTGAAACAAAAGTTCCTATGGAGTGCCAGCGCTGTCTGGAACCTGTAGAAATTGAACTTGTTTCAGATTTCCATTTGGCTCTTGTAGATGATGAGTCACTGATAGAGCGCTTGGATGAGGATGCTGATTTCATCGTCCTAGGTGAAAGTGAAGCAACGAGCAAAGGTGATTATGATGCACCGGCGACTGCTGATTTACTGGCACTGATAGAAGATGAGCTGTTATTGTTGTTGCCTTTGTCTCCTAAGCATGATGTTTGTGAGCATAAGCACCAGCCTGCTCAAGAAGAGTTAGTTGAAGAAAAACGGGATAATCCGTTTGAAGCTTTGGCTGCTTTGAAGGGTAAACTTAACTAATTTTTGTGTTATACTCATAGGTATAAGACAATCGAATTTGTTCTGATCCATTTTTTCGATCTTTGTAAGGAGCCATCATGGCCGTTCAGCAAAACCGTAAAAGTCGCTCTCGCCGTGACATGCGCCGTTCACATGACGCTTTAACCGAGAATGCATTAACTGTAGACCAAGCTACTGGTGAGACTCGCCGTCGTCACCACGTATCTAAAGATGGTATCTACCGTGGTCGTCAATTATTCGCTAAAGCATCTGCTGAATAATTGGTGATGTATTAAGCGTTAGAGCTTAGTAGAAAAAATGGGAGCATTAAGCTCCCTTTTTTTTATGTCTGCTTTTGGTCTTTATAAAGCCAAAGCCGCAGATTTTGTTGTATTTGGCAATTACAGACAGCAAAATTCCATGTTAAATTGCGCTCCACCATGAGTTAGGTGGTTGGATTGGTCAATCAAATGACCCTTAATTCAAAGCCACCTCTTGAATGAAAGGATTTATTTATGTCTGCTCAACAGCTCGAACAAGCAGCTCAAGCCAGCAAAACTGCTTTTGTATTCCCGGGCCAGGGTTCACAAAAAACCGGCATGCTGGCTGAACTGGCAGAACAGTTTGCCGGTATTCGTGAGACCTTTGCAGAAGCGTCCGAAGCGGTAGGTTTTGATCTGTGGCAAATCGCTCAAAGCGGTGAAGGTTTAGACCAGACTGAATTTACCCAGCCTGTACTGCTGACTGCCTCGGTTGCTTTATGGCGCGTATGGCTAGAGCTGGGCGGTGTAGCGCCAAAATATCTGGCCGGTCATTCACTGGGTGAATACAGTGCGCTGGTTGCAGCAGGTGCTTTGAGTCTAGGCGATGCTGTGAA
>NZ_SMTB01000005.1:0-63438 GCF_006864105.1 Acinetobacter sp. RF14B
CTTCTTGAGTAAGATGAGTATAGTTCATGATGCAACTTTGACTTTGGTCGGTCGGAAGCAAAATGCTAGCTCATCTTGCTCCCTTTCAATAATTTAATCTCTGTTGCACTTCATTTGAGAATCCAAGGGACATAAAAAAAGACCATTCAGCATGGTCTTTAAGAGGACATGATCAGACTTCAATCATTTCGAAATCAGCTTTTGATACGCCACAATCTGGGCAAGTCCAGTCATCTGGAATATCTTCCCATTTGGTACCGGCCACAATTCCATCCTGAGGCCACCCCAGTGCTTCGTCGTAAATCCATCCACATACGATGCATTGATATTTTTTCATATAACTCTCCAAAACTGACCAACTGTAGGAGTCAGCTAAAAACTATAACGTGCACGACTCTAAAATAATATGACTTTAATAGTGAACATATTGGGCTAAATTTTTACGCAGTTCCGTTCAGAAAGTAAAGCGAATAAGAGTTTAAACAGTGAAATTAAGATCGGAATGGCAACTCAGGCCAAATTTTATCGATGAAAGGGCTAAATCTGTATTTTAAGCATACGGTCAGAGCAGCACGATTCAGCCCAAAATCAAAACCCACCAAAGTATTCAGGAGACTGTATATTTCTTAAAAGATTTTGATGTGATGGTTTTTTAATCAATTTGTGCGATTTTAGAAAATATTTTTAAAAAATAAATTACATTATTAATATCAAAATCTTATAATCTAATATTGTCTTATATTTAGGCGTTTGTCCTTGTTTGTTTTGACCCTTTAGTCTAATATACAACTATTCATTTTCATGTTTAAGAATCTCCCATGAGCAATTTGTCTACTTCATTGTGGTCTAACATTCGTACTGTTCAGGATTTCCCAAAACCGGGGATCTGTTTCTTTGACCTGACACCTTTATTCACCAGCGATATTAGTCAACTCACTGATGCATTAATCGAGAGCATTCCAGCTGACAAACTGGCAGCAGTAGATAGCTTTCTAGCCGTAGAAGCGCGTGGCTTTGTACTGGCCAGCTTATTGGCACAGCGTACAGGCAAGGGCTTATTGTTAGTGCGTAAAGCTGGCAAGCTACCGCCTCCAGTGATTGGGGTGGGGTATAGCCTGGAGTATGGGGTGGACCGTCTGGAAACGTCTGCTGAAATTGAGCCACAAAAAATCATTATTGTAGATGATGTTCTGGCGACTGGCGGTACATTAAAGGCAGTAAATGAACTGGCTAAAAAATGTCAGCATGAAGTATTGGGTGCCAGTGTTTTCCTCGATTTGCCTGATTCGCATGCAAACCTGGGCTTAGAAATCTGGTCAGTACTGGATGATAAATCTCAACCTAAGGTTGCGGTGGCTTAAGTTAAATAGATCTGGATTTCCAGATCAAAGCTCCTCAGTCAAACCGTCCAGTTTTGGGAAGGCAGATGAACGAGGAGCTTTTTTATTGTCTGATAAAGTGCTTTTCGATTTCCTGAATCAGTTGATTGAGCTGTTCGGGGTGTGCTAGACGATGATGACCCCCTTCAATTGCCTGAATTTGCATATAGTCTTCGAGGCAGATCTGTACAGCATGCATATCCAGGATCTCATCGCCCAGTTCAAGATAGGCAAATTGTGGAATATCATGCTGTAAATCCTTATCAGAAATGATCGGATAATCATCACGGAAATTTGGTTGCAGACTCGGATTTGCTACGATACAGGGGAGTTGATGGGCCTGTGACATTTTGAGTGCCCAATATCCTCCCAGGCTGTGGCCAACCAGAATATCCGGCTTAATCATTTTAATAGTGTCATGATAAAAATCGGCCACGGAGCTATAGCTCAGATTGCGGTAATCCACATCAATACAGTATTTTTGTGTTGTATTAATTGCGTGAAATTTCGAAGATTTTTTACAAGAGTCCAAGCCATGCAAAAATAAGATTTTAGACATATTTTTTACTCATTCTTATCCGACATGCCAAAGTCATTAGTTCGTGATTGAAAGATGAGTTTCAATCTGGGTACTAGCTTAAAAGCTGGCAGCATAAAAAACAGTTAGCTATTGGTCTAATTTCAGGAAAGACAGCCGCCGCAATCGAAGTTGCTATTGAATATATGAAGCTTGGCTTTAATAAAAGAAGAAATCGCTTTCAAAAATGAACGAGAGCCGGACTAAAAAGCGATAAAGAGAAAAAATAAAAAGAGCTATATACTGCAAATTTTCTTCAGAAAAGCCAATTCCACCCAGTCTTTAAGCTACGATTCGACCGGGGAATCTGCTATTCTATGTAACTTCTATTTTTCAACTATTTTTATTCGAGGCAGAGATGACGCAAAATAACGCTCAATCGACTTCTGAACAAATCATTTCCGAAAACGATTTAATTGCACAGCGTCATGCCAAGTTAAAGCAAATCGAAAGCCAAGCCCAAGAAAATGGCAAAAGTCCGTGGCCAAATACCTTTAAGCGCGAGCATTATGCACAAGATTTGCAAATCCAGTTTGCTGATAAATCTAAAGAAGAAATTGAAGCTGGTGAAAAGGTATATGTCAAAGTTGCGGGCCGTGTAATGTTAAACCGTGGATCATTCATCGTGATCCAGGACATGACCGGTCGTATCCAGCTATATGTTGCCCGTAAAGAGCTATCCGCAGATGTACTGGCCACCATCAAAGGACTTGATCTGGGAGATATCATCGCAGTAGAAGGCTATATTGGCCGTTCTGGAAAAGGCGATCTCTATGTTCATATCGAACAATTTGAATTATTGACCAAATCTCTGCGTCCACTGCCAGACAAATTTCATGGTCTGAATGATACTGAAGTTAAGTATCGCAAACGTTATCTTGACCTGATCGTTAACGAAGAAACACGTAAAGCCTTTGAAATTCGGGCCAAGGTGGTTTCAGGGATTCGTGCTTTCCTGACTGAAAAACGTTATATGGAAGTCGAAACACCAATGATGCACGTGATTCCAGGCGGAGCGTCTGCACGTCCGTTTGAAACCCATCATAATGCCCTGGATATGCCGCTGTTCTTGCGTATTGCGCCTGAGCTGTACTTAAAGCGTTTGGTGGTCGGTGGTTTTGAGCGTGTGTTTGAAATTAACCGTAACTTCCGTAATGAAGGGGTGTCGACACGTCATAATCCGGAATTCACCATGATTGAATTCTACCAGGCGTATGCAGATTATAAAGACCTGATGGAATTGACCGAACAAATGCTGGAAAAGCTGGCAATTGATATTCTGGGTACAACTGATGTGCCTTATGGTGATGAAGTTTATAACTTCAAAGGACCATTCAAGAAAATTTCGATGTTCGATGCCATTCTTGAGCACAATCCGCAATTCACGCCTGAAAATGTCAATGATCGTGAGTTCTTGGCAAAATTTGTTCAGGAAGAACTAAAAGAGCAGGTGAAACCTGGTTTTGGTTTGGGTAAGCTACAAACAATTGTGTTTGAAGAAACCGTTGAAACTAAACTGCGTCAGCCGACTTTTATTACGGAATATCCAGCGGAAACCTCTCCATTGGCACGTCGTAATGATGATAATCCACATATTACAGACCGTTTTGAATTCTTTATTGGTGGTCGTGAGCTGGCCAATGGTTTCTCGGAGTTAAATGACCCGATTGACCAGGCAGAACGCTTCCAGGCACAGGTGGCTGAGAAAGATGCTGGCGATGATGAAGCCATGCACTATGATGCTGACTTCATTGAAGCGCTGGAATATGGCTTGCCTCCAACCGCAGGTGAAGGGATTGGAATTGACCGTCTGGTTATGTTGTTCGCCAATGCACCAAGTATCCGCGACGTGATTTTATTCCCGCATATGCGTCATAAAAATTAATAGCTGATCTACCCTAATAACCCACCTTCGCGTGGGTTATTTTTTTTGAAAATAGGGCTTGTTGCCTGAGTAAAAAACCATAGTTTAATCGCTGAAAATTAATATAAGAGTGGTTGTGGTGAAGCTGAAAAATGATTTCTGCAGGTGCTGAGATTCGTTTTGCGCGGATGAACCGTTTATCAGGACGTCTTGTTGGCTAAGGTGAGCCGGAGCGTGGTGCGGAAAACAATGCTGCCTTTGCTTTTGATGATGAGATGAAGGCACTTGATCTCATGCTATTGTATTCGTCAGGATATGCCACTTAAAATGAATGCTTGGCTCGGTGATTCTGACGCCAATAGCCGGATGGCGGAGTATCTTCAGGTATTGAAACTCCTTTAGAAGGTGGTTTATTTAGTATTAATTTTTAAGACTTGAGCTTTAAAAATCCTGCCAACCGGGCGGGATTTTTTAGCCCATACACGCCTATAAAAATAACAGACAAAAAAAACGCAATGATTGGGGTTGTCATTGCGTAGAAAAAGGAATGTCCTTTTAAACAAACCAAAACTAACTGTGGAGAGAGTTAAGCTTGATTCCTTCTATGTGATTTATAGTAAAGCCCAACCTAAGATGACTCATCAGTATTCATGTTAATAGATGTTAAATAAGGTAAAAATTATGGAGAATATGTGGGTAAACCCATAGCTCAGTGGTGATTTAGGCGGTAAAAAAAAGCCCTTCCTGGGGAAGAGCTTTTCTTTAAACCTGCAGCATGAATTAGAAGCGGAATACGCCTAGGCCTGCTTTTACTTCATCTAGTGTGGCCTGCGTAATATCACGGCATTTGTCTGTACCGGTTTTCAGGATATCCATGATGTAATCCGGATCTTTCGCTAGCTCTATCCGGCGTTCGCGGATCGGACCGATCAATTCTTTAAGAATCCCTTCCAGACGCTTTTTCACGGTACCATCGCCCAAGCCACCACGACGATAATGCGCTTTCAATTCTTCCAGTTCTTCTTTATTTGGGTCAAACGCATCCAGATAAGTAAATACGATATTACCTTCCACTTGGCCCGGATCTTCAATACGCAGATGGTTTGGATCGGTATACATGGCATTTACGGCTTTTTTAATGTCTTTATCAGAAGCATCCAGCACAATGGTATTGCCCAGAGATTTTGACATTTTCGCCTTGCCGTCAAAACCTGGTAAGCGGCTCATGTTAGACAGCAGAGCTTTACATTCAGGTAAGAGTTCATGACCAATCTGGCGGTTCAAACGACGTACGATTTCGTTGGTCTGTTCGATCATCGGAATCTGATCTTCACCAACTGGAACGACAGTGGCCTTAAATGCAGTAATATCGGCCGCTTGAGCTACCGGATAGCACAGGAAACCTGCCGGAATATCACGTTCAAAACCACGCAGCTGGATTTCAGCTTTAATGGTCGGGTTACGCTCCAGACGGGAAACTGTCACAAAGTTTAAATACAGCATGGTCAGTTCATTCAAGGCTGGTAAGCATGACTGAACACAAATTGTGGTTTTGGTCGGATCAATCCCGACTGCCAGATAATCCGTTGCGACTTCAATAATATTGCGGCGTACTTTTTCAAAGTTATCTGCATTATCGGTCAGAGCTTGAGCATCAGCGAGTAATAAATGCTGGTGATGAGAGTCTTGCAAGCCGACACGTGAGCGTAATGAACCGACAAAGTGACCGAGGTGAAGTTGTCCGGTAGGACGGTCGCCAGTCAGGATCACTGGACGATTATCTTGATTACTCATTTTTTATTCCAAAAGGGTAGTCAGTATGACTTCTAAATATGAATGAATGGCAATATTGTACGGCATTCTGTTTTTGAATGTCAGCCACTAAAAAGCCTGAATAAAAAAATCTTATTAATTAAACAAGTGAATACAATCTTTTTTTAGAATTGTGATTAAAATAATTTGAAATAGGATAAGGATAATAAATATGGCGAGCAGTTTACTTATATTATTAGATGATATTGCTACGGTCCTGGATGATGTGGCTGTCATGAGCAAAATGGCAGCGAAAAAAACGGCAGGGGTGTTGGGAGATGATTTAGCTCTCAATGCGCAACAAGTCAGTGGGGTACGTTCAGACCGTGAGCTTCCGGTGGTGTGGTCTGTTGCCAAAGGTTCATTTGTCAATAAGCTTATTCTTGTTCCTGCTGCCCTATTGATTAGTGTAGTTGCTCCCTGGCTGATTACACCACTGCTAATGATAGGTGGCTTATTTCTTTGTTATGAGGGCGTGGAAAAAGTCCTGCATAGCATACAGCACAAAAAAGCCAAAACCGGAGAAGCTGCTAGCCAAGAATTAACCACCATAGAAACCGATCTGGTGACGTTTGAAAAAGACAAAATTAAAGGGGCAGTACGAACAGATTTTATTTTGTCTGCGGAAATTGTGGTGATTTCATTAGGAACAGTGGCTACAGCTGCTTTTGGTACCAAAGTGATGGTGCTGTCAGTCATTGCAATTTTGATGACCGTCGGTGTGTATGGTTTTGTGGCAATGATTGTCAAAATTGATGATTTAGGGCTGTATTTAACTAAGCAAGCCTCTTCATTAAAGCAAAGTATTGGGCGTGGCTTATTGGCTTTTGCACCAAAATTGATGAAGACCCTAACTATTGTAGGCACCATCGCCATGTTTTTGGTAGGTGGTGGCATTATTAGTCACGGGGTACCTTTATTACATCATTTCATGGAAGGCTCGGTTGATTATGCTGAGCATATTCCAACGGTGGGTACTATTGTGGGAGCATTAACACCGACCTTGATTAACTTGGTGATTGGCTTTATAGCTGGCTTGGTTGTACTGGGTGTGGTGGCTGGGATTCAGAAAATTTGGCCCAAATCAAAACAAGCATAATCCTTATAAATTCGATAACATACAGTGAATTAGAAAAAAGGAAAATTCCTATGCGCTGGAAAGGACGTCGTGTCAGTACGAATGTGGAAGACCGTCGCGGTGGTGGTGGGGCTAAAGCGGGCGGCATCAGTATTTTAGGGTTGATAGTGGCTTTTGTGGCATGGAAATTCTTTGGTGTTGATCCTCAACAAGCCTATCAAGCCACCAAGCAAGTAACCTCCCAATCCCAGCCGGCTGAAACCCAAGGCTTGGAGCATCCTACGCCTGAGCAGCAGGAAGCGATAGATTTTGTGGGCACTGTGCTGGCCGATACTGAGGATACCTGGAATCAGGTATTTCAGCAGCAGCTGAATAAACAATATGTGCCGCCGAAACTGGTGCTTTTTAATGAGGTGGTGAATTCAGGTTGTGGTACTGCACAATCTGCCATGGGACCATTTTATTGTCCGGCCGACCAGAAGGTTTATATTGATACAGCATTCTTTAAAGATATGCGTACCCAGATGGGCATTAGTGGTGAACAGAATACTACCGAGCTGTCCCGTACGGATCAGGCGGGCGACTTTGCCCAAGCCTATGTAGTGGCTCATGAAGTGGGACACCATATTCAAACCATTTTAGGTATTTCCTCCCAGGTTCAGCAGGCGCGCCGTCAAAGCAGTGAAGTTGAGGGTAATCAGCTTTCAGTACGACAGGAATTACAGGCTGATTGCCTGGCGGGTGTATGGGCGCATCATAATCAGCAGCGCACCCAGTTTCTTGAGGCAGGAGATGTGGAAGAAGCGATGGACGCAGCACATAAAATTGGTGATGACTATTTACAAAAGCGGGCACGTGGACAAGTAGTCCCTGATAGTTTTACGCATGGTAGCAGTGCACAGCGTGTACACTGGTTTAATACCGGCCTGAAATCTGGTCAACTGGCCAACTGTGATAGCTTTAATCAAACGATCTAATGACGAAGAGCAAGGGAATGCTGATTCCCTTGTTTCATTTGTTGAGAAACTGCCGGAAGTTTCTTAAAATTTTTAGACTTACAAATAGAGCGGCCAAAGCAAATAAAGCCACGACTACGACGATAAACTTTAAATGGTAAATATCATTTTTATAAAACTGCTGTAGCTCCTGCGGAGAGTAATTAAAGTGACTCACCTGGCCACTGCGGCTCTCCCGGTACTGAATATTTTTAATATAGAAAAAATTACCAGCCTTAATTAAATCAATAGTCTGAATCTGACGGGTGTGCGACTGGTTATAATCATCCGTACATAAAGCCGGATAATGATCACAACTGATTTTGGCAATATAACCATTTCCGGCGATCAAAATAAAAATCGTATTGTCCGGTTTTTGATTATTGGACAGCAGCACGTACTGGGTGTGAGGATCACTTTTCAAGGAAAGAGGGGTGGCTTGCTGATAGTGCTGTTCTGCATTCATGATGTCCCGGACCTTGATAAAACAGGTCAAAACAAGGGAAAGCGTAACAATAAAAATAACCGCAGCAAAACACAGGCGAAAGATGGTTTTAACAGTTTGATGCATGGGAGAAGATTTCAAAACAGAAGGAAAGTAAAGAGGTGTTCTAGGGTGTATATTAAATCGGCATTTGTAAGAATTGCAAAAAAACTTAACTCAATTTTCAATAAAAGCAGATTAAACTTGTTTTGTTAAAATATTTTGCTTTTTCAATTTTTATTTCAAGTGAACCCGCGACCTAGTATTGCCTGATTTTGCCATCATTTAGGACACCGAATGGGAAGTTTCTTTTTTCTACAACTTTTGACAGTGGTTTTTGCGCTGTCAATTGCCACCACCATGTTCAACAAGCGTGTTTTAGGTTTTCCTCAGGCGATTGGTGTTCCGATTGTATCGGCAATTTTTGTCTTTATCTTGCAATGGGGTGCCAGCCTTTTGCACGGCAATCCATTTTTCAGTATCAATATTGAAAATATCGAGCAGGCAGTTCGAAATGTTGATTTTTATGATTTTCTGATCAATGGAGTAATCTGTTTTATTTTAACTTCTTCGGCACTGAAGTTTAAGGTATCCGATCTGCAAAATCATTGGCGGCCGATAGGAATTCTTGCCAGTCTGGCCTTGGTATTTTGTGCAGTCCTGTTTGGTACGCTCTTATATGGTTATCAATTCTTAATTGGCAAGCATGTTGATTTGCTGGTATTACTTTTACTGGGGGCGGCTTTAGGGGCGACCGACCCGATTGGTATCAAAGGTGTATTGAGTTCGGTACGGGCACCGCATCATTTAATTGTGAAACTGGAAGGCGAATCCCTGTTTAATGATGCAATGTGTATTGCCTTATTCATGACTTTGTTAAATGTCTTACAGGGCGAAAACTTTACCTTGGTCGGCGTATTACAGACCCTGTTCTATGAAATTGTCGTGGCGGTGCTAATTGGCCTGATCTTTGGTGCAGCCATTTTACGTTTGTTGCGTGGCAAGCATGAGATGGAATCTTTAATTTTGACCACAGCCTTATTGGCCTGTGGTTCCTATCTGGTTGCTTTGCTGGCTCATGCATCGGCACCAATTGCCTGTGTTATTGGGGGGTTGATTGTCGGAAATAAATGGAAGGAAATTCTGGCGTATGCCGAAATCGAGGATGTCAATCACTTCTGGCACACCGTTGAAGGCATTATCAATTCTTTCCTGTTTACTTTAATTGGACTAGAACTTTTTATTCTCGACCTGAGTGCTAGTCTGGTACTGGGTGGAATTGTCGCCTTTATCATTCTGCATCTGACCCGGTTTGCTGCGAATCATCTGGCCTTTGCCTTATTTCCAAAAATAAGCAAGAAAAGCTATAACGGCAGTTTAACCATTCTGTCTTGGGGTGGCGTACGTGGCGGGATCTCCCTAGCCTTGATTCTTGCTGTTGCCAATATTCCTCAGCTGGAAGCTTATAGCAGTATTCTGGTAGGTTATACTTTTATTGCCGTATTACTTTCAGGGGTGGTCTGTGGTTTGGGTCTACCTGCCGTCATGAATGCTTTTTATTATAATCCCTATGAAGAGACTCAAGGCTTTAAGGGCTGGTATCAACGAATGTGCCATAAGTTGAACCGTAAGGGGTTCAAATACATCGTAGGGGAAGATGAATATGGCAATGAAACCATTACCATCTATCAGCCTGAAGTGCTGATTGATCAAAAAGATGCTGATGGCGTGACCAGTGTACATCATCCTGAAAAAGCACAGGAAGTGAAACGTCTGGAAAATCCGGATAATTTCTAGTATGGCATCGCTCAACAGGAATAGTCTGACTCTTGAAGACTTGCGAAGTGTTATTAAAATGAGATTGTTGTTGAGTCACCTAATACCATGAAAAGTCAGGCAAGCCGGGAAATGGCGGAGATGATTCTGGCGGTAATCAGTCAAATTCCTTATGGCAGAGTTGCGACGTATGGACAGATTGCAAAACTGGCAGGCTTAGCCAAACATGCTCGTCTGGTCGGTAAGGTATTAAGTCAGTTGGATGAAGGTACAGATCTACCTTGGTATCGTGTCATTAATGCGCAAGGAAAATTAAGCTTAAACAAACTGGATATCGAAGGTCAGAATATTCAGCAGCTTCGGTTAGGTCAGGAGGGGGTGTGTGTGAATCAGGGTAGAGTGAATTTAAAACAATATCAGTGGGATGGCAGGAGTTAAAAATAAAATTCCTCACTTTCGGAAAAATGAGGAATGAAGGAAAAATAATTTATTTACGCACCACCATCACCGGAATATCTGCTTGACCCAACACACTTTGCGCTACGCTGCCCAAGAACAGTTTCTTGAAGCCGGTACGGCCATGTGAACCAATCACGATCAGGTCAGCATTTAAAGACTGAGCTGCCTTAGCGATTTCACTATAAATCACTTGGCCTTCGAGCAGTTGAGTTTCGACCTCCAAACCTGCATTAGAGAATCTGGCTTTTGCTTCTTCCAGCGTTTTAAGAATAGAAGTACGGGCACGTTCAATCAGGTCATTGGTTTGTGCAGCTGTAATATATTCAGCGGCGATATAAGGATCCAGAGCAAGTACTTGTACAACCGTAACTTTACTATTAAAGGCTTTGGCAAGTTCTACTGCCTTGTCCACTGCTGCATATGATATTTCTGAGCCGTCGATTGGTACTAAAATATGTTCAAATGACACGAGAATTCTCCTTGTGAGAAATAAAGTCTTATAAAAATGTGACGCCTTAAAACGGGTACGAATTGTTGTTTATACTTTGATCATAGCCTGTATTTTATAAAAATAAAACCAAGTAAATACATAGGTATAACGTCTAATAGACTAAAGGCTTATTTTTTTAAAAAAATGTATTTTCCCCAGCACTTATTTTTGATCCGGATCAAGGTTGTGGTGTTCAAGAGCAAGTGAATAGAAGCTACTCGACTCTCACTCACATTGCACGGCATTCAGATCAAGTTTGATCTTGGGCGCAAGCTGTTCGTAACGCTGTAAAATCATGGCCGTTTCATCTCCATGAATCTTCTCTTGTAACTGCTGGATTTTATGTTCGCTTACAGAACGACCGGCACAATATAAAGCAATCTGATTTTCCTGAGTGATGGTCCATTGTTGGCTCTGATCATACTCGGCAAAGCGGTTGATTTTTTGTTGGGCTTTGCTCAATTGTACCAAGGCACGTTTTTGCTGCATGCTTAAGAGTTGATGATGATTGATCCATTGCGCTACGTCACGTCTCACTCCATTGTAATCAACAAAAATAGGCGAAATGATCTGGCAGGCAGGGAGACTCGCCAGACTGAGGAGGAGAATAAGGATTTTCATTTTATTCATTGAATAAAGCCTCTATGACTTAAATGGTGTTATGGCTATATGTATTAAACAGTATAAAAACTTTTTTGGCTAAAGTTTAAATGTTCAGTATTTATTTGCGTAAAGACTGAACATTTGTGTGTGAAAATGCTTGACGGTGGCTGTAGAACTAACGATAATGCGCACACAGTTTATGGCTATGTAGCTCAGTTGGTTAGAGCACCGCACTCATAATGCGGGGGTCACAGGTTCAAGTCCCGTCATAGCCACCATTTTAAAGACCAAGCTCTCAGCTTGGTCTCTTTTTTTCTAGTTCAAAATACAATTAAAAATTTCACTTAACTTTTAACATTATTTAAAAAAATAACTTCTAACTTCTAACTTCTAACTTCTAACTTCTAACTTCTAACTTCTGTTTTGTTATATTTAGCTTATTGAATTTTCTATCATAAAAAAATCGCCCAAGTCGAAGACCAGAGCGATTTAAAGTATCTAACAATGGTATTTTAAATACCTGCTTTCCAGCCATTTACGATTGGATAACGGCGTTCACGACCATAGGAGCGTGAACTGATACGAGGGCCAATTGCGGCTTGACGGCGTTTATATTCATTCACATCCACCAAACGAATGATTCTTTTCACAACTTCGGCATCAAAGCCTTTGGAAATAATATCATCCTGGCTCGAATCTTCTTCAATATATGAGTATAGAATAGCATCCAGAATTTCATATGGCGGCAAGGAGTCTTGATCAACCTGATCTGGACGCAGCTCGGCTGAAGGTGGACGTGTGATTACGCGCTCAGGAATAACCGGTGTTTCCGAAATGCTGTTACGGTATTTTGCTAGTTCAAACACAATGGTCTTATACACATCTTTCAGAACAGCAAACCCGCCGACCATATCACCATATAAAGTACAATAACCTACAGCCAGTTCAGATTTGTTGCCGGTGGCCAGTACGAGATTGCCAAACTTATTAGATAAAGCCATCAGCAAGGTGCCACGAGTACGGGCCTGCAGGTTTTCTTCAGTGGTATCTGCCGGAGCATTGCCAAAAAATGGATACAAGGTTTGCATAAAACTGTTAACCACTGGATTGATTTCGGCAATCCCAAAGGTCACCCCCATACTTTTCGCCTGTTCCGCCGCATCTTCGACACTAATTTGGGCGGTATAGGTATAAGGCATCATTACTGCTTGAACCTTGTCCGGGCCAATCGCATCCGCTGCAATTGCTAAAGTCAGGGCAGAATCAATCCCGCCGGAGAGGCCTAAAATCACTCCAGGAAAACCTGAACGCTGAACATAATCGCGTGTCGCCATCACCAGGCTTTGATAAATCTCAGCCATGGTGTCTAAAGTCGGGGTAATGGCCCCTTTGCTGAACTTTAACTGTTCAGCATCGAAGTCTGCAATGTATAACCCAGCTTCAAAGCTTGGTGCCTGTAAAGCCACATCACCTGATTTATTCAGTATGAAACTGGTTCCGTCAAAAATCAGATCATCCTGCCCACCCACCTGGTTACAGTACACCAGATTGATATTCAGCTGTTTTACCAGTGCAGTCATGGTGTCAATGCGGTGCTGTGGCTTGCCTACTTCGTAGGGAGACGCATTCAGTACCAAGGCAGTATCGATATTTAACTGTGCCAGTTGCTGTACAGTAGATAAGGACCAGATATCTTCACAAATCAATACGCCAAATTTATGTTCAAGATATTCAAATACCAGATGCTGATGACCTTGTTCAAAGTAGCGCTTTTCATCAAATACACTATAGTTTGGTAAGGTCTGTTTGTTGTAAATTCCTAATACTTCACCATCTTTCATGACGGCCGCAGCATTATAGCGCTGACCCTCTTCAGATTGATTGACAAAACCAAAGACCATCACAATATCTTTGACTTCGCTAAGTTTTTCAAAAGCCTGTTGAGTACGTTTGGCCAGACTTGGGCGAATTAATAAATCTTCTGCCGGATAGCCCAGAGTGGCGAGTTCAGGGAAAATAATCAGATCAGCTTTATCTTTTTTAGCCTGATTGGCCTGATCAATGATGGCCTGCGTATTTGCATCTAGATTGCCAACATGTGGAGAGAATTGAGCAATGGCAATTTTAAAACTTTTCATTCCAATTAAATCCTATTCCTATAGGTTAATACACTAAATTACTGATTTTTATAATTCTACTTATCCAGCTGAGTGCAGTTCGATACTAGCAAAAGCCAAATGGCCAAAATAAAAACGTCATTATCTCGCATAATCGTTACATTTTGATTTGCGAACTAAAAATATCATACTTGAGGTATTTTATCGCAATTTGGTTGAGAAGCTAGCGCTGATTTAAGAGAATTGCTGCCGATATGCAACGTTATTATAAAAAATCATTTGAATTGTTGTTTTTTTGCACCTTAATGGTAGACCGTTGAGAGCAATGGTGGTTGTGCAGACTTTTATTTAAACTGCTCTTAATTAATCTGAATCAGGGATAAGAAATTGACTTGAAAAAGATGGCAGAAAACTCTTGCGGAGGTATCACACAACCTATGCTTTCAGTCACAATGTTCGATTTTAAGCATTCACTCTGTGTTATTGATGACTTTTTTCAAAAATCGAAGCAGAGGGACGATTGAAACCTCAAAAAAGTTCAATGGGATGGTTGTTTGGCTGCAAACTGTATCTAATCACGAATCAATGAGGAAATATTGTAAGTACGGTTTTATGAATACGCATACAGCAGCCATGAAAATAGGTGAACAGTGGAGAGGGGGGATTAAAAGCAAAGCTCTATGCTAATTGTGGCGCTATGATTTAGAAATTAAAGAACAGATAAGAATTACAAGGTATTGATTTAATTATCTATCAGCGGAAGAAAATAGAATCTATTCAACTCCCTATATCAGATGAATATCACTTAAAGCAGTCTAACAAAATAGAAAATTATTCAGCTTATTACAAGAGAAATATAATTTCATCAGCAGTAAAGTGAGAGCTATTGATGGAGACTGAGCTGGATGTTATACATCTTGTTTATGTGCTTACTGATTATGCCATCAAGCTAAGCCAAGCATTCAAGTAATGCAATCTTGGTTTAGGTGGGATTCGAGTTATACTAAGATGCTAGTGGGTAGCTCAATGATTGCTATGCAATGAGTTTCGGTGTGCTGCCAATGAAAATTGGTTAAACATGGGTCACGATGCTTTTATGAAAAATGCATTTATAAGGTTATTTAAAAGTATTGTTCAGTACTCAATTTATTTTTTTTATAATTGGTTAAATATAAAGGAATTTCAATATAGAGGTCTAACTGAGGGCGAAGTAAATATTGCGAAAAAAGTATTCCATAATCTTATTAATTATAATGATGTGAAGATTTTTAATATACGTTATTTACCTTGGCAGCCTAAAAAAATATTGATGGCTCCAAATGGCAGGATATTTGTAAATCAAGAGTTGTTCGTCAAAGATTATTCTGAATGTTCAATTGCTATGCAAGGTGTATTTATCCATGAACTTGCCCATATACTTCAATATCAAAAACATAAGAACGTAGTGCTAAGAGGCTTTATTTTACAAAGTGCTTATTATTTTAGTTTTAAGCTATATAATCCATATAAATATAAATTGATCGAAGACAAGCTTTTTGAGCAATATAATATTGAGCAACAAGGTGATATTGCACGGGATATTTTTTTTGAAAAAATTCCTAATATTATTATTCAAAACTAGAGTAGATTATCAATGAAGCCAGACCATTGTTGAAGCCAGATAAAGCAATCACGGTATAGAGCTGTTTCAATAAATAATCGGTTATCTTTGGCAGTTATTCCAATACTACCTGCTCATCTAGCTAATAGACTTTAATCTACTTCCACTGATTATCTCTTAATATATGGCGTTGAGTCATAAAAGAATAATAAGGATTGATCAGATATTCTCAAGACAATTTATGACAGCCCTTAATCAGTCTAGAAGCCATATGTTTGGGCATAGTTTGAAAAAGGATGGTGAGGTAAATATGAGTTGCACAGGTCTGGGGCAGTATACTGCTCATGAGATCATGCTCTGGCAGAGAGGCTCTTCCGAAGTCTTAAAACGGCATAGATATACAAGCTTTGTTACTATTTCATTCAAGAAGCAAAAATAAATATTAAGCTCTATTTAATGGAATACTACAATTCATTGAAGCACATTAGTTTAGCCTTAGGGTCAGTCTTTATGAGACTGAACAAACACTTAAAACTATATCTAATATTTGTTGGATACTGTATTAAATAAAGAGAAAGTTAAGCTAAGATTAATGTTTTTAACATAGAGAAAAATAATGTCGCAAATAAAAGTTTATGCTTTAAGTGAAACAATAGAATTACATCGGGATAATTTAAGTAAAGCTATTCATCAAGCTTTAGTCAAAGAATTAAAATATCCTGAAGAAAAAAAGTTTCAACGCTTTATTTCATTAGAACCAAAAAATTTTGTTTATCCAGCAGATCGTAGTACATCTTATGTAATTATTGAAATTTCTATGTTTGATGGAAGAACAAAAGAGACTAAGAAAGCATTGATTAAGACTTTGTTCAAAAATATAAGCAATTTATGCGGTATTGATTCAAATGATATTGAAATCACTATATTTGAGACCTCTCAAGAAAACTGGGGGATTAGAGGGGAAAGTGCGGATGAGTCACAGCTGAATTATAGGATAAATATTTGATTTTAATACAAACGATATAGTGGGTATTAGGTGGAATTAAAAAAGTAGCCTTAAACCCTTATTTTTATGATTTGGATTAACATTTAAAGTACAACACCAAGTTCTTGAAGTATCTTTGATTTTTTGATTTTGATGGGTCTTAAATAAAGTACTATTTCATTTTTCCTGTTTCTGAAATCATTCCCTGTCACACTTCGGCACTTCCTTTGAGAGTCGAGACTGAGTAGAAAATAAACCGAATGAGATACTCAAAAGTGAGGTGGAAATATGAAGTATTGAGAACATGTGAAGAATAAAGGACAGTTTCTCAGTATTATTTCCCTTTCAATAATGTTAATTTGCTAGATGCAAAACCAACTATTAGAACAAGAATAAATCTAAATATGCTGTTTGAGCAGATCCAAGGAGGTGATGATGCAGATGAATCATCCGGTCTATGATGTAGTGATTGTCGGTGGCGGTATCAATGGTGTTGGCATTGCGGTTGACGCTGCGGGCCGAGGCTTATCGGTTTTTTTATGTGAAAAAGATGATTTAGCTAGTCACACTTCTTCTGCAAGCAGCAAGCTTATTCATGGTGGTTTGCGCTATCTGGAGCATAAAGAATTTCGTTTGGTGCACGAAGCTTTGGCTGAGCGGGAAATTCTGTTGGCAAAAGCCCCGCATATTATTCGTCCACTTCGCTTTATTATGCCTCATCAACCGCATTTGCGTCCTGCATGGCTCATTCGGACGGGTTTGTTTTTTTATGATCATCTGGGAAAACGGGAAAAACTAGCAGGTTCTCGACATATTAGGTTTAATGCCGTTAGCAGTCCTTTAAAGGAAGACATAACCCAGGGTTTTGAATATTCGGATTGTGCAGTAGATGATGCCCGTCTGGTGATTTTAAACGCCATGCAGGCACATGAGCTGGGAGCCTATATTGCCACCCAAACACGTTGTACAGCTGCTGAGCGTGAAAATGAATTATGGAAAATTCATCTGGAAGATTCGCAAGGGAGTTATCAGGTACAGGCGAAAGCTTTGGTTAATGCTGCCGGACCTTGGGTAACCCAGTTTATTGAAAAAAGCTTAAAACAGAAATCACCTTATGGGCTGCGCCTGATTCAAGGCAGTCATATTATTGTGCCTAGAGTTTATGATGGCGATAAGGCTTTTATTTTACAAAATAAAGATCATCGCATTGTTTTTGTCATTCCTTATCTTGAGCAATACACGCTAATCGGAACCACGGATCATGAGTATCAAGGCGATTTAGATCAGGTTGAAATTACTCAGCCGGAAATGAGCTATTTGCTGGATGTTTATAATGATCACTTTAAGCAGCAGTTAGGTCCAGAAGATATTTTATCGACTTATTCCGGTGTGCGCTCTTTATGTGATGACGAGTCTGATAATCCATCGGCCATTACCCGGGATTATACTTTGGCCCTGTCGCATCCGCAGCCCCATGAAGCGCCTTTGCTTTCAGTATTTGGCGGGAAGCTCACTACTTATAGAAAGCTGGCGGAGGCAGCCATAGCGCACTTGGCAGTGATCTTTCCTGAAATAAAAAAACCTTGGACTGAAAAAGCGTTATTGCCTGGAGCTGAAAATCTGGTTTCGCTGGAACTTTTAATTCAGCAAATTATGCAGCGTGTGGAAAATGTCTCTTTACCCTTGGCCTCACGCTGGGCTCACGCTTATGGTTCACGAGTCTGGCAGTTTTTAGGGCATATTTCTAGCCTGAAGGAGCTGGGTGAAGATTTTGGCCACGGCCTGTTTGCCAAAGAAGTCGATTATTTGGTAGATCGGGAGTGGGCCAGAACCAGTCAGGATATTTTATGGCGTAGAAGCAAACTTGGTTTTCAATTTAATGGGGATGAAATATCGCGTTTAGATCAGTATCTTCTAAAATTACTGATTAAAAGATCAAATGAAATTGGCCATAAAATAAAAAATGGCACAGACGTACACAACGGGTTGTTAGGACATAGTAGAGTTAGCCAGAGTGAAGCTGGATAGCCCAGGTAAGCAGGTCATTGGGATAAGTGCTTTTAAAAAATCCCTTGTTATATTTTTTGTTCATTGATCCATTCAAGTCGTCAAATAGACAAAAAAAGACCGCATGAGCGGTCTTTTTTCATTTTAACTTATAATTAAGCTGATTTAACTGCTTCTAAAAGCTCAGCTTGACGTTTTTTCAGCGCTTCTGGTAAACGCTCACCCAGTTTGTCGAATAGTTCAGTGTGGCTTTCAAGCTCTTTGATCCATTGATCTTTATCTTGAGCAGTCACAAGATCAAACTGTTCTTTGGTGAAGTCTACACCAGTCCAGTTCAACTGTTCGTAAGTTGGAACACGGCCGATTGGAGTTTCAACTGCATCAGCGCGGCCTTCACAACGGTCAATGATCCACTCAAGCACACGCATGTTTTGACCAAAACCAGGCCATACAAAGTTGCCTTCAGCATCACGGCGGAACCAGTTCACATTGTAGATACCAGGAAGTTTGTTACCTGCAGCTTTAGCTTTAGCACCTACTTTCTCGCCCATTTCTAACCAGTGCGTGAAGTAGTCAGCCATGTTGTAACCCGCAAATGGAAGCATTGCGAATGGGTCACGGCGAACAATACCTTGCTGACCAACTGCAGCTGCAGTCGTTTCAGAACCCATAGTTGCAGCTTTATACACGCCATCAACCCAGTCAAAAGCTTCTGAGATTAAAGGCACTGTGTCTGCACGGCGACCACCGAAGATGAATGCAGAAATAGGAACACCTGCCGGATTTTCCCAGTCAGCATCAATAGAAGGGCATTGACCTGCAGCAACAGTGAAGCGCGCATTTGGATGCGCTGCTTTTTCTTCACCAGTATGCGGTTGACCTTTCCAGTTGGTCAGATTCGCAGGTGCTTCTTTGGTCAGACCTTCCCACCAAACTTCACCGTTGTCAGTTACAGCAACGTTGGTGTAGATCACGTCTTTGTGAAGCGTGGCCATACAGTTCGGGTTGGTCTTGGTATTTGTACCAGGTGCTACACCGAAGAAACCAGCTTCAGGGTTGATTGCGTATAAACGACCATCTTCACCTGGTTTGATCCAGGCAATATCGTCACCTACGGTTTCAATCTTCCAGCCTTCATAGCCTGCTGGTGGAATCAGCATCGCAAAGTTGGTTTTACCACAAGCAGAAGGGAATGCAGCTGCGATATAGTGTTTTTCACCTTGTGGATTCGTTACACCAAGGATCAGCATATGTTCAGCTAACCAGCCTTGTTCACGTCCCATATAAGAGGCGATACGTAAAGCAAGACATTTTTTACCCAGCAATGCGTTACCGCCATAACCAGAGCCGTAAGACCAGATTTCACGAGTTTCTGGGTAATGAACGATATATTTTTCAGGGTTGCAAGGCCATGCAACATCTTTTTGACCTTCTTCCAGCGGAGCACCTACAGTGTGTACGCAAGGAACGAATTCACCGTCAGTACCCAGTACGTCATAAACAGCTTTACCCATGCGCGCCATTTTAGACATGCTAACTGCAACGTATGGAGAATCTGTTAATTCGATACCGATATGGGCAATATGAGAACCTAAAGGACCCATAGAGAAAGGAACCACATACAAAGTACGGCCCTTCATTGAACCATCAAATAAACCGTTCAGACGAGCACGCATTTCTGCAGGCGCTTCCCAGTTGTTGGTTGCACCAGCATCTTCTTTGTTTTCTGAACAGATATATGTACGACCTTCAACACGCGCAACGTCAGAAGGATCAGAATTTGCAAGATAAGAACCCGGATGTGTTTCTTGGTTCAGCGCTTGCATTGTGCCGTTAGCGATCATCAAGTCGATATAACGTTGATATTCTTCTGCGCTACCGTCACACCATTCAATTTTTGCTGGTTTTGTTAAATTAGCAATTTCTTCCACCCAAGCAATAAGCTTAGGGTGACGAACGAATTCTGGTGCGTTCACTTGGGTCATGGTGAGGCCTATCTCAAATGTGTACAAAAGGTTGTACAAAGTACAATCTGAACAATACAGCAACTGCTCAGATGAAATATGAAAAAAAAGTGGCTGTATTAAAGCATAAAATCATAAAAAAAATAAGACTAAAGGCGCGCTAGATTTTTTTTGGAATATAATGCTGCTCATTGATTAATTTGATGTAAAACAACCACATAAGAAGGATATCTTTGATTTTAATTGTTATTTTGTTTTTTTATGTGTGGTATTTATTTAATTGATTATATTATTTATCAATGACTTAAATTAAATATTTGTTCTCACTCATTTATTGATTAAATGAATGACTGTGATTTGAATTTTACATAAAGCAGCTTTTAATTGTCTATGAATTCGACAAAATGCCTAAAGGTTTCAGTATATTTAAGCGAAAAATGTCTAAGCAATCTAAACCTTTATCGATTATTTATAATCATAATTCAGGCTTTCGTATTACAGGTCAGCAAGAGCTGTATACAGAGCTGACTAATATTTTTGCATCGTATGGCTATGACACTCAGGCTTTTGAAATTAATACTCCAGAACAATTTAAACTGATTATGCAGCAGGTGCTGGAACGACATTCTCAGGCATCTGACAAAGGCATTGTGGTCGCGGCTGGCGGTGATGGTACTTTAAATGCAGTCGCCAAGTATTTGCTTAATACCCCCATTCCTGTTGGGATTTTGCCAATGGGCACGTTTAATTACGTTGCCCGAAGATTACATATTCCTTTAGAGCTGCTTGAAGCGGCACAGGTGATTGTCACAGGTCAAGCTAAACGGATTCATGTGGCACAAATTAATCAGGACATTTACCTGAATAATGCCAGTCTGGGCTTATATCCTTTATTTATCAAAAAAAGAGAAGATTATAATCGTCTTTTTGGGCGTTTGCCTTTGCATGCTTATACCTCAGCACTGGATGTGTTGATTCGTAATCATAAGGAACTCAAGCTGGAAATCTGGATTGACCAGAAAAAATATCCGGTAAAAACGCCGCTGATCTTTTTTGGAAATAACCCTTTGCAGCTGGAAGAAATGAAAATGCGGATTGCTCAGGCAGCAGAGCAGGGTAAAGTGGCTGGGGTGGTGGTGGCCAAAAGCGATAAGCTGACTTTATTCAGACTGGTTTATCAGCTAATTAGAGGCAAGATTGATCAGGCTTCGGACGTCTACAGTTTTGCAGCAGATCATGTCTGTATTAAAGCAGGGCGTCACAAGCTGATGGTGGCCATAGATGGAGAAACTGTAGAAATGACACCGCCTCTCAATATTGCTGTCCTTAAAAATAGCCTAAGCGTTTTGGTGCCTTATGATTCTACATCTCTCTGATTTGCATTTTGGAACAGAAAGACCTGAGTGTCTGGAGGCGATCCGTCAGTTCTGTCAGGCTCATCCTCTGGAGGCGGTCGTGGTGAGCGGAGATTTGACCCAGCGCGCCAGGTTTGCGCAATTTTATGCCTGCAAACGATTTCTGGATCAGCTCAGTACACCTTATCTGGTCATTCCCGGCAATCATGATATTCCGCTTTATCATTTATGGAATCGCCTCTTTAGTCCTTTTACCCGTTATCAGTTTTTTTTTCGTGAACTGGAACCCACCCTCGAAACGGAAAATTTTTATCTGATCGGAGTGAATTCAATCCGGCGTCGCTATCATACCAAAGGGCATTTATCGCTTGAGCAGATTCAGCGCATTGATCAGAAGTTGGCACAGGCACCTTCCTCTAAGATCAAAATTATTGTGAGCCATCAACCTTTTTATGTGCCTTTTCACAATAAGCGCGGTTTTAAAGATAGCCCACTCATGGCCAAGATTGCCTTGGAGGCTTGGGCCAGACATGGCCTGTTCGCAGTCTTGCATGGTCATCTACATCAGCCAGCCAGCTATGACCTAAACTGCATGTTTAGGCTGGGGGTAGATCATCCTGTCTATGATGTACACGCTGGAACCTCTACCTCGCATCGGCTCCATAAAAGTCAACCAAACAGTTTTAATCTGATTGATGCAGCAGGAAAAATTTCTCAATATTTATTTGATGAGCAAACTAAAAACTTTGTATTGCACCCCGATGCGCTGAATAAATAGACGAAATAGTGTAATTGATCAAAAAATATCAAAAAAAACGAAATTTTTTTTATTTTTACCCTTGAAGCGTTTTATTCCATCTCCATAAAAGTGACATCTAAAAGTTTTGATAGTGACCCAGGGAATAACGAAGTCATTATCAGTAATCAAAAAAGACTTAGTCTGATGGAGTTAAATATGAGCAACATTCGTCCATTACATGACCGCGTTGTTATTCGTCGTGTTGAAGAAGAAACTAAAACAGCTGGCGGTATTTTACTTCCAGGTTCTGCTGCAGAAAAACCGGCACAAGGGGAAATTATTGCAGTAGGTAATGGTCAGATCACTGACAATGGCGTACGCGCATTAGATGTAAAAGTTGGCGACAAAGTATTGTTCGGTACTTATGCCGGCACAACGGTAAAAGTGGATGGTGAAGAACTATTAATTATGAAAGAGTCTGATATTTTAGCGGTGCTAGAAGCTTAATTTCGCTAAATACAGTCTTACACATTCCATATCAGATTTTGTAAAGCTATTAAAAATATTCGGAGTCAACTATGTCAGCTAAAGACGTAAAATTTGGTGATTCAGCTCGCAGCAAAATGATTGCTGGTGTCAATACGCTTGCAGATGCGGTGAAAGTAACGTTAGGTCCTAAAGGCCGTAACGTTGTAATCGACCGTTCTTTTGGTGCACCGCACATCACTAAAGATGGTGTTTCTGTTGCAAAAGAAATTACCCTAAAAGACAAATTTGAAAATATGGGTGCGCAGCTGGTTCGCGAAGTTTCTTCAAAAACCAATGACATCGCAGGTGACGGTACAACAACTGCAACCGTATTGGCTCAAGCTATCCTGAACGAAGGGATCAAGTCTGTAACTGCGGGTATGAACCCAATGGACTTGAAACGCGGTATCGACCTTGCAGTAAGAACTGTGGTTGAAAATATCAAAACAACTGCCAAGCCAGCATCTGATTCTAAAGCAATTGAACAGGTTGGTTCGATCTCTGCAAACTCTGACACCACTGTAGGTAAACTGATTGCGCAAGCAATGGAAAAAGTGGGCAAAGAAGGCGTGATCACTGTTGAAGAAGGTTCAGGCTTTGAAGATTCGCTTGATGTTGTAGAAGGTATGCAGTTTGACCGCGGTTATATCTCTCCATACTTTGCAAACAAGCAAGATACTTTAACAGCTGAACTGGAAAACCCGTTCATTTTGTTGGTTGATAAAAAAATCAGCAACATCCGTGAACTCATCACTGTATTAGAGGCTGTTGCAAAAACAGGTAAACCGCTTCTGATCATTGCTGAAGATGTTGAAGGTGAAGCACTTGCAACACTTGTTGTTAACAACATGCGTGGCATCATTAAAGTATGTGCGGTTAAAGCGCCTGGTTTCGGCGACCGTCGTAAAGCAATGCTGCAAGACATCGCGATTTTAACTGGCGGTACTGTAATTTCTGAAGAAATCGGTATGCAGTTAGATCAAACAGCGCTTGAACACCTTGGTACTGCACATAAAGTCACAGTGTCTAAAGAAAATACGGTCATTGTGGATGGTGCTGGTGATGCAGCTCAAATTGCTGACCGTGTACAGCAAATCCGTGCGCAAATCGAAGAATCTACTTCTGAATACGATAAGGAAAAACTTCAGGAACGCGTTGCTAAACTGGCAGGCGGTGTAGCAGTTATCAAGATCGGTGCTGCAACTGAAGTAGAAATGAAAGAGAAGAAAGACCGTGTAGATGATGCGCTTCATGCAACTCGTGCAGCGGTTGAAGAAGGTGTTGTTGCTGGTGGTGGTGTTGCACTAGTACGTGCAGCAAAAGCACTTGACGGTGTGACTGGCATAAACGATGACCAGAACGTAGGTATTAACATCCTTCGTCGTGCGATTGAATCACCTCTTCGTCAAATCGTTGCAAACGCAGGTGATGAACCATCTGTTGTAATCAACGCAGTGAAGAACGGTGAAGGTAACTTTGGTTACAACGCTGCAACTGGCGAATATGGCGATATGCTGGAAATGGGTATTCTTGATCCTGCAAAAGTAACTCGTTCAGCGCTTGAGCATGCTGCTTCTGTAGCTGGCTTGATGCTGACCACTGAGTGTATGATCACAGAAATTCCAGAAGAAAAACCAGCTATGCCAGATATGGGCGGTATGGGTGGCATGGGCGGCATGATGTAATTCATCATCCGGTCATTCGATCTAAAAAATCCCCGCTTATGCGGGGATTTTTTTAGCTGATGCATTATCAGGATGCTTTTTTAAGCAGTTTATAATTCAGCTTGCTCTCGATTTTTTGACCATTTTCAAGATTACGCGCTTCAAGAAAATTTTCACCTACAAAAAATTTCCGGTTTTCAGCCTTGGCATCCAGAATAATAATTGAAGGCTGTTGTGAGTCAAAACTGAAACTGCCTTTAATTTCAGTTTCATTGTTTTTACCTTTACCGAGATATTCTTCCTTTAATTCATAAGTTTTATCAGGATGGAGTTCGAGTTCGACCTTGATGCCTTCACAGTCTGCGCAGGGGAAAACACCTTCATATTCACCTGACCAATCTAGGGCAGTTTCTGCACGATCATTGGTGGTCAGGCCAGTACTGGATGTGCTTTGAGTGCTTGCAGGTTCTGAAGAGGTAGAAGAATTGAGAACTGAATCGGCCTGCTCGGTATTGGTCATGTCACGTTCTTCCTGTTTTGAACAGGCGGTTAAGCTTGCAACCGTTACAGTCAGCAGGGCAGAAAATAGAATTTTTTTCATTGAGGTTCACCTGGTTTTTTTATTGCACTTTAAATACCTTAAAAGGACAGGGAAAATATAAAAGAGAGATCTTGTTAAAGTTTGCTTCCGTAGGTGAAGCAAGTGAAGTTGAGCAAATATAACTTGAAGAATCTTGAGAATACCAGCAAGTATCGTAATTTCATCAGCATATAATCGGCTATATCCAGCATGAAATAATAAGTATTGTTATAGAAAGTCAATAACTGAAAATTTTCAGATTTTTGCCAGATTAGGAGATTGTTGGACGCGGGTCAAATAATTCGTCTTATCTATTCCAAATTCAGTCAAAATTAAACGTCTATCATCCAGATTTAAGGTATTGCCTAACTATTTACCGGATGTGAAAGTTCCAACCCGCCATGGGTACCTGGTGAAAGATGGGCTGTGATGAATAGTGGTCGTATTCCAAGCTAACAGTCTGATGTCTATGCCGGAATGACCGAGATCATCAGAACTATCAGCTTCACCCTGTTTGTACATCCATCTTCTAAAATAGCGAATAAACTAGCGCTGTTATGCGTGCGGTTAATTTCCCGGAAACCTGTAATGTCTTTATCTGAAAATTGGGAGATGGGTGGCATAAAAAATACGCGTTATCGCAAATATAGATAAACGGTTATAGAGTTTGATATCAGTCCAATTAAAAAAGTAATTGATTAGCAAAAAGAAAAATCTCTTGTTTAAATTTAAAATACAAATATAAATTAATTGTCTATTTTGTGTACATTTCACTCTATCTATATTTTACTTTGTTGTTAGACTGTGCCGAATTTTTGCGAATGTTTGTGACCTATCGTGTTTGAAAAATGGGCTGAAAAAACTCTGAATTTAATGGGCTGGAAAACTGATAATCAATGGCCGGAAGACCTAGATCAATGCGTGATGATCGCAGCACCCCATACCAGCAACTGGGATGCACTTTATGCGCGTCTTGCTTTAAAAGCGTTGAGGGTGAATGTCCGCCTGACGATTAAAGACAGCTATATGAAACTTCCATTTGGACCGTTTGTACGGGCGATGGGGGGTATTGGTATTAATCGCTGTCCTAAGCAGCCAGGTGAGCCACGTCCAAGTATGGTTCAGGTCATGAGTGACTTATTTAAAGAACATCCTAAACTGATAATGCTGATTACTCCGGAAGGTACACGTTCCCGTCAGGAGCAATGGAAAACCGGTTTTTATCATGTAGCAATCAATGCCGGTGTGCCTATTGCCTTGGCCTATATGGATTATGAGAAAAAAGAGGCAGGTGTAGGGAAAATTATCTACCCAACTGGAAATTATGAACAGGATATGGCTGAAATTATGGCCTTTTATGTCAACATTCAACCGAAATTTCCTGAAAAATTCAGCATCGACCAGCGTTATGCAGCTTAACCGGATACAAGCTGAGTTCAGGGGTGATGCTGGGTAGCCAAGATGCCTCCGAGATTCTGGCAGGCATCTTTATACAGATCATATTGCTGCTGAACCACTTCGGTTAAGGGAATATCAAATAGCTTTTGACCTTGCTGATATTGCTGAATATAGGATTCAGCTTTGGCTTTGGTGCTGTAAAGTGACTGCTGATAATAGTCCGTCACTGCATTGTTTGACATTTGTGAGGTTTCAATCTTGGTGCAGCGAAAGTTATCGAGCATCTGTTCTGATTTTTTAAGATCACTAGACATACAACCTGCCAGTAAGATGCTACCGAGCAATGCTGTGATAGTTTTCATAATAAAAATAGGTAGGTTTGGTAAGAAAGTGAATAGTGTAAATTAAAAATCTGATTTAACCTCTCTAAATTTAAATAACTGGTTAAAAACTAGAAAATTGACCTCTTAACTTAAAGCCAGTGGCTGGCTTTAAGTGCTTTCGTTGTACAGACCTTAGCCTTTTACCAAGCCGCCATCTACAATCAGGTTTTGTCCTGTGACTGCGCGTGCATACGGAGACAGGAACATAAGAATAGCCGCAGCAAATTCTTCGGGTGATACCACATGGCCCATCGGTGTAGAAGCCGCGATCAAGTCAAACACAGCATCCGGTGTGGCTTTGCTGGCATCTGTCTTTTGTAATAACCCACCTGAGAGCATATTGACATGTATACCATACTGTCCCAGATCTTGAGCGGTGGTACGGGTAAATGCCAGCAGCGCAGCTTTTGCAGCGGTATAGTCATGATAAGGCACGACTGGGTTCTGCACCAGATTCGTCCCGATATTGACAATACGGCCAAAGCGGTTTTGTTGCATATCTTGTAGCGCAGCTTGAGTCGTATTTAAAGCGGCCTGTACTGCTCCGCTCAGCTGGCGTTGCATCATGTCCCAGGTCAGTTGCTCTACTTTAGGACGCGCATCGCCATTAAATTCAAACTGGATCAGAGCATTATTGACCACGGCATGAATCGCTTCATTAAAATGGCTTTTAGCAGCCGCAAACATGGCATTAACCTGATCAGCTTGTGTTACATCGGCCTGATAGATAAAAACTTGCTCAGGATACTGTTGGGCCAACTGTTCAGCTGCTTGCTGGCTATTATGATAATTCACCACCACGCGCGCACCTTCGGAAAGCAGGGCATGAGAAATAGCTAGACCAAGACCGCGGGCACCGCCAGTCACAAGAACAATCTGATCACGAATTTGCATGAATTTTATCTGAAGTTACTGAACATGAACCTACCATAACAGTTCTAGGAATACTGTCCAAGTTTTAGAAAATAATCTGGATCGTCTGATTTACATCAGCTGGCTCATGAGCAGAAAACCTGCCGGCACTGAACAACCGCTCTAAAATAATCCGTTTAAAGACCAGTTCAAAAATGTGATAAAGCAACCTGGCACCCAAAATGGCAGAGAGGACAAAAATCATGAGAATTGCCAGAGAAGAGAAATGACTGCCAATAAGCCCCGAGGCTAAACAGCTGAATAGAAAGATTAAAATGACGTAGGATATTAGGTTGTGCTGCTCTGTGCCGTTGTCTAATCATTATTTAGGTTGAATGAGCCGAAAAATACACTTAACCCTCCTAAAATGCCACCTATAAAGCCGATCACGCTGTCAATGACTTTTCCTGGACATTCAAGCGCGGCTAGTGGGGGGGCAGTAGCATTATCGGTGACCAGAGAATCAAAAATATTCCCAGCACCAATTTAAAAGTATTGGCTTGAATGATGTGGAATAAACAAATACTGAGTGGGATTCCGATTCATCCTGCTAATAAATCAGGCAGATCAAGCCAAGCTATCCGGGTAAAACTGACTGGTCTTGTTCCTGACTTAGACAAATGAGATGACTCCAGACAGCGGGGCATACCTCTAAGGGGCTGCTGGTTGGGCTACAAAACCCAGATTCAGAATGACAGGGCAATTAAAGCAAAGGCAAAACCGGTCAGGCCTTGAACGAAAGCTGCAATCATGGCGCCTACAATAAAAACCAGCAAGGTCGTAAAATGAAGTGCTTATATAGAGGTAAATAGTTTTAGCAGATTCCTGCAAAATCCAAGTTTATATTTCACTGGATTGATACCTGAAGGCTGCGGTCAGATTCGCCTGAATCTCTGTACGCATAAGTAGTGAATAAAAGCTACAACAGTACAACAATCATCACGTTTATTCTCCATTAAATCATTCGATACTAAATAATGAAGTAAGAGGGGATGAATATGAAAAGAATCATATTACTGTCTATATTGGCAATCTCTGTCACCGGTTGTGTGGTTGACCCTTATGATGATGGTGATTATCGTTACAATAAAGACCGTCATGGACAATATGATCGGAATCATGGTGACCGCCACTATGACCGAAAACATGGTGACCGCGACTGGAAACATAAAGATCATCGGGACTGGAAACATGATCGGGACAACCGTGACTGGCGTCGTGACCGTTAAGCAGGTTATGGCTTAGTTTTTAACTTGACGATGTAATTACTTAAAAAGTATTCCATACTGGAATCCTTTTTTATGATTTTTTTCGATCACTATGCATTTACATTTTTCTGATACAATCCCGCCCGGATCATACCTGCTTTGGTCGTTTTAATTAAATGCCATGAAGCCGGAAGCTTCAGCTGATGTAAGTCCTTGTCTGCTTCGACATAAATATAAGCTTCAGACTTAATCAGCGGATCTGCTTGCTGAGCCAATTCTTCCCATAAGTCTAGGCCATAAGGGGGGTCCAGAAAGACCAGGTCAAATTGCTGCTTTATATTTGTCAACGCTTGCTGCGCCGTAGCAATTTTTAACTGGGCACGTGACTTGGTGACTTTTAACAGCTCAAGATTATTGGTTAAAAACTGCGCCTGAGTACGGTCAGGTTCAATCATGACCACTTGAGCAGCACCGCGTGACAGCGCTTCAAAGGATAATGCTCCCGAGCCTGTGCACAGGTCCAGGACAACAGCATTCTGAATATCCCACATGAGCCAGTTGAACAGAGTCTCACGAACGCGGTCTGGCGTAGGACGAAGCCCTTCAATGCTGGCAAAAGCCAGTTGCCGGCGTTTCCAGTCACCTCCAATAATACGAAGCTGATTTTTCATGGTTAATCTCGCTCTATAGAAGCAGGTGCAGGGGTTGCGGGAGCTGAAGCATTGCCTGGGGGAGAAGCTGCCGCATTGTCAGATGTATTCGTTGTGCCGGCTGAATTTGGACTGAGCAGACTTTCACCACTTGGCAATTCACCAGGTTTGATCCCCGCAGTCATCAGGCCACCACTTAACTGATGGTTGTGTGGACGTACTGGATTTTTGTCCTTGTGGAGCAGCCAATAGTCGAAGATCGGGCGGGCAAGTGCTGTAGCCGCACTACCACCGCGGCCATTTTCCAGAATCACTGCAATGGCAATTTCAGGACTTTCTGCTGGCGCAAAACCGACGAATAAACCGTGGTCAAGCTGACGTTCATTCAGTAAGGCTTCGTTATAGCGCTTTCCTTGAGCAATACTTTTAACCTGTGCCGTTCCGGTTTTACCTGCAATTGAATACTGTAAGCCCCCACGAATCCCACGGCCGGTCCCAGTCTGGATGACGTCAACCATAGCATCACGCATTTTAATCCAGTCTTCATCGCTTCCATTAAATTCAATTTTGCCATGCGTGCCATTATGTACCTGGAAAGATTTTGCACCACGGCTTTCTCGCAGGACGTGCGGAATGACTTTATTACCATGGTTGGCAGTAATAGCTGTCGCCATCGCGAGCTGTAAAGGGGTTGCAGTAAAGGCGCCCTGACCAATACTGACTGAAATGGTTTCACCACGTAGCCATTTAGCATTTCGGGTACGCATTTTCCAATCCGGGTTAGGATAAAGTCCTGAACTTTCACTGGGCAGATCTACACCGGTTTTTTCACCAAAACCGAACTGGCGCATCCAGGTGTCCATTTTTTCAATACCCATGCGATAGGACAGCACATAAAAATAGGTATCACAGGAAACGTTCTGTGCCTTATGCATATCGACTGCACCATGCCCGGTCTTTTTATGATCACGGAAACGGTGACTATCGCCAGGCAGGCTAAAATAACCCGGATCAGAAATGGTGGTATCCCAGTCCACATAACCATAATGAATCCCGCCCAGTCCAAACATGGGTTTAATGGTGGAACCTGGTGGATAGACCCCTTGTACAGCACGGTTATAAAGCGGCTGGTCGAGGTTATCCCTTAATGCACTATAGTTCTTGTGGCTAATTCCGGTTACAAACAGGTTCGGGTTAAAGCTAGGGCTAGAGACCAGTGCCAGAATTTCTCCAGTTTTCGGATTCATGGCCACAATGGCACCACGGCGTCCAGCCAGCTGCTCTGAGGCAACAACTTGCAGGCCATAGTCCAAAGACAGGAACAGGTCATTGCCACGGACTGGGTCTTTACGGCCGAGATGACGCAATACATTACCAAAGGCATCTGCTTCAACCGATTCATTGCCCGGAACTCCGTGCAGTAATTCCTCGTAGGATTTTTCTACCCCAATCTTCCCGATCAGGTTGGTGCCGGCATATAGGTCTTTATCGATCGACTTGAGTTCTTTGTCATTAATACGGCCTACATAACCGATGACATGAGCAAACAGCTCACCATGCGGATAATAGCGGGTCATCTGGGTCTCAATATTGACACCTGGGAACTGATATTTCACTTCACTAAAACGTGCAATATCACTTTCATTCAGGTTCAGTTTAATCGAGACCCGTTCGGTACGACGAGCGGTTTTAATCCGGCTCTGAAAACCTTGGATATCTTCTTCGCTCAGGTCTAAAATTGGCTTGAGTTGTTCAATAGTCTGGTCAATATCCTTGACATCTGCACGGCTTAACGTTGCTGTAAAAACCGGATAATTATCGGCTAAAAGCACCCCGTTACGGTCATAGATATATCCCCGTGCGGGCGCTAAAGGTTGCAGGCGAATCCGGTTCTGGTCAGAAGCCGTGGAAAAAGTTTCAAAATTAAAAATTTGCAGGTAAGCATAGCGGCATACCAGCAGCAGCATAAAGAAAATGACGATTCCAAACGAAATCATGACCCGATTGCGATAGATGCGCTTTTCTTGTTGTGCATTTTTTAAAGGAAAGTGCTGCTTCATAACGCGATCGACTTAAGACCTGAGAGAAAAGAATCAAAGTGGAGTATTCTAACGCAACTGTTCTTAATTTGATAACGAAAAAACAGCTGCAAAATGAGATGGCGACGACGTTTTGACTTTGTAGACATGAAAATTATAAGCTGCTGCCTATAACAGTCTGGATAATTCTGCTAAAGTCGAAATTAAATAAAAATAGAGCTCTACCAAAAAATATAATTAAGGATGATGGTGAAGGAATGAACCAAGTTTACCCTTTGTTAATGTGTGCTTTATGGGCAGTTGCGGGTTCTGCCTATGCCCAGGACAATCACAGGCAGGCCCAGTTAAATGATCAGCAACCCAAAACTTGGAATATCGGAGCAGGATTGACCCAGAAAATGCTCCATTTAAATACTGAATGGGTGAATCCTTATGGGATTGCTTATGTGAAAGGTGGTGTCTTTATCAACGATGACAAGACTGTGGGAGCACAAGTTGGCTTTCGTTACCCGGCCCACCTCACAGGTAAAGATAAAAATGGTTATTATATTGGAGCTTATGCAGGACATATTGATACTAAACAGGTAGACCGCCAAGATAAAGCTCGCTTGGGTGCAGGCGTTGATCTGGCCTACGTCTTGCTGAACTCAGAGCGGATCAGCAGCTTTAGTATCGGGATAGGGGCAGGTGAGAAACTAGAAGACCGAAACGGCCGGGTGGTGGCTGAAACTGAACCGCGGCTACAATTTTCCTATACTTTAAGTATCGGTTTATAGAGAAAATATTTGACTTTATTAATACGTGTATACTGTGAACAAAAAATTAAATATGGAAGTTATGCATGCTTGAGTACGTCAACGAGTTATGGCAAGTCTTTTTGAATCGCCCGGATTTCTGGGCCGTGCTCAGCATTATCCCGGTCACCGCATTTGTAACGTGGGCACACGTATGGATGGCACTAAAAATGGTGTTTTATCCAATCAACTTCTGGGGTTTTCATATAGGCCCTCTACCTGTGGGATGGCAGGGGATCGTACCGCGTAAAGCTGGACGTATTTCGGGAATTATCACAGATAATACTTTATCTAAACTGGGCTCGTTGCATGAGTTTTTAAATGCCATGGATCCAGATGATATGGCTCGTATTATTGGTGAACAGGTGGGTTTTGAGCTTGAGCACCTGATTGATGAAGTGATGATCGACCGTAATGCGGTACTTTGGGAAAATTTACCTTATTCTATTAAACGCCGTATTTATGCCCAGGCCCATAAGCAGCTACCAAGTACCTTAAAAGAACTTGTGACCGAGCTGACCATGAACGTTGAGTCACTGGTCAATATGCGGGAGATGGTGGTCAGCCAAATGGAAGGTGACCGGCGTTTAATGGTACGCATGTTCCTTAAAGTCGGGCAAAAAGAAATTAACTTTATCTGGCATATTAGCGCCCTGATCGGAATGCTCTTTGGTCTGTTCCAGATGATAGTGTGGTTTGTGGTGCCTTGGCACTGGACTGTGCCGTTCTGGGCAGCAATCTGGGGTTTTCTGACCAACTGGATTGCCATCTGGATGGTATTTAATCCAGTAGAGCCGCACTATATCAAGTATCCACAATTCTTCGCCCGGACTGCCGATCGCAGCTTCCCTTGGATCAAGCCGGTAATTCCACGAATTAGCACCTATAACATACAAGGTGCCTTTATGAAACGTCAGGAAGAAGTCTCTGATGTTTTTGCAAGTGTAGTCACAGAAGATCTGATTACGCTAAAATCAATCATGACTGAAATGATGTATGGCAGTCGAAAAGATAAGACTCGTCGTATTGTCAAACGCCATATTAACGAAATTATGGAAACACCGTTGGTTCGGACCTCTTTACAGTTGTCTTTAGGACCCAAAGAGTATGCAAAACTCAAGACAGACTTGATCGATCGCTCGATTGAAATTACGATGGTGCCTGTATGCGACCCTGCATTTAATGCGAGCCGTGCACAGAAGATCTATCAAATGTTTAGAGACCGCATACGCGAGCTGACACCGAAGGAGTTTCAGAATCTGTTACGTCCTGCATTTCAGGAAGACGAATGGATCCTGATTGTATTGGGTGGTGTCACCGGTTTTATTGCGGGTTTAATCCATTTGTTTGTGGCTTTCTTATAATGAGATGCCGGGGGACACAATCAGAAGATTGTGGTCGTGGCGTCATACATATTGTTTAAATGAGGATGTTTATATATGCGCATTATTTTACTCGGACCACCTGGAGCAGGTAAAGGTACACAAGCTCAGTTGATCTGTAAGCGCTACAATATCCCACAAATTTCAACCGGTGATATGCTCCGTGCTGCGATTCGTGAAGGAACTGAATTAGGTCTACAAGCTAAAAACGTCATGGATAATGGCGGTTTGGTTTCTGATGAATTAATTATTGGACTGGTCAAAGAACGTATTGCACAGCCTGACTGTGTAAATGGCTGTATCTTTGACGGTTTCCCACGTACTATTCCACAGGCTGAAGCGCTGGAAAAAGAAGGCATCGATATTGATCATGTGATTGAAATTGATGTACCGGATGAAGAAATCGTAAAACGTCTGTCTGGCCGTCGCCAGCATCCGGGTTCTGGTCGTGTTTACCATATTATTTACAATCCACCTAAGGTGGAAGGTAAAGATGATGAAACGGGTGAAGATCTGGTTCAACGTCCTGATGATCAGGAAGCGACAATTCGTAAGCGCCTGGGTTCATACCACACTGAAACTGAACAGTTGGTGAGCTTCTATCAGAGCCGTGCAGCATCTGGTGAAAATGCGCCG
Organism: Acinetobacter sp. RF14B; assembly: GCF_006864105.1. Taxonomy (NCBI): domain Bacteria; kingdom Pseudomonadati; phylum Pseudomonadota; class Gammaproteobacteria; order Moraxellales; family Moraxellaceae; genus Acinetobacter; species Acinetobacter sp. RF14B. The sequence continues at coordinate 34,459 of NZ_SMTB01000005.1, forward strand.
ACTTATGACAAGCTAAACGGTTTACGTCCAATCGAAGATGTTCAGGCTGATCTTTTCGCGGTTCTGGACCAAACAAAATAATCGATTTTCGATAATTTTGACTTTAAAAGAGCTCTAAGTCATATTAGGGCTCTTTTTTATGGTTGATTGAAAAGGGCTGACCACTGTGGAAATTGCGATATTGCTTGGAATAGGACTTTGTTTGGTTGTCCTGGTAGGCCTGTTTGTATTGAGCTTTAAAATGCTAAGAAAAGTTCAGAAAGAAGAGCGCACAGAAAATGTGGGTAAAGTACCTATGCGTCAGCTGCATCCAAAATTACAAGCTGAACAGGATCGGGCCAAGCAAGAACAAGCTAAGCCAGACAAGAAATAAATACCGGAAACAAAAAGTCAGCTGAGGAGTAAAGGATGCAAGAATTATATTTTTTAACGCTAGGCGCTCGATTTTTTCCTTAGTTTCCAACTCACTTCTGCTGACTTGGCGGGGAAAGCCTGGTATGTATAAAACTCCTTATCACCAAGCCCGACACCACTATTCAGGCTGATTGTTCTGAGATGAACTCTATTCACAAACCCCACTTCAAACTATTCAGCATGATGACTCTCTACTCTCGGCGTTAACCAAAGACAAGCAATTTATAAGAGCTTTTCATTTCCTCAGAACTTAACTAAAAAGATTAATCAATACTTTTTACTGGAATGGCTTGGCCTGCGCCAAATTCAAAACGGTCCGGCCAGTTGCAGACATCGGCGACCACACATTCAAAACATTTAGGTTTGCGTGCGATACAACAGTAGCGGCCATGCAGAATTAGCCAGTGATGGGCATCGACAATAAATTCCTTGGGAATGACTTTCACCAGACGGTGTTCTACTTCCAGTACATTCTTACCCACGGCCAGACCTGTACGATTACCTACCCGGAAAATATGGGTATCGACTGCCATGGTCGGCTGACCAAAAGCCGTATTTAACACCACATTGGCGGTTTTGCGGCCTACGCCGGGCAGAGCTTCCAGATCAGCACGATTGTCCGGTACTACGCTATTATGTTTCGTGATGAGTATTTCACAGGCTTTAATGACGTTAACCGCTTTTGAATTATATAAACCAATGGTTTTGATATACTCCTTTAAGCCGTCTACGCCCAAGGCATAAATTGCTTCGGGAGTATTGGCCACTGGAAACAGTTTGTCGGTGGCTTTATTCACGCTGACATCGGTTGCTTGGGCAGACAGGGTTACGGCCACCAACAGTTCAAATGGGCTAGAATAATTCAGTTCAGTTTTGGGATCTGGTCGCTGCGCTCTTAAGCGCTCAAAAAAGATTTGAACCTGTTTCTTAGTCATGTTTTTTACAGGTTTATGACTTGCGGTACTCATATTTTATCCTTGTAATCCCTGTAATTTCTGCTGTAATTCCTCAAGCTGTATACGTTTCTGTTCATTTTCACGTACAGAAAGCTGTTTTTCCAACTTCTTGATTTGCGTGCGGAGTTTGGCAAGTTCAATCGTCGTTTGCGCATCGGAGATGACCACCTCATCTGCCGGTTTCTGGATAACTTCAATAGCCGGAACCTGCTCAACCTGGGCAGAAAATTGTGCAAATAGGGCAGTATTGATTTCAGCCCGTACAACTGGACCCTTGCGGTTCATTCGGCGTTTCTCTTCACGCTGGATATGTGCATAGTAACGTTGACGCAGGTCATCCTGCTCAGTGATACGCTGTGCATCTGTAGCTAAAGGCTGCTGATCCTCGACCAGATCAATGCAGTCGACCGGGCAAGGAGGAATACATAATTCACAGCCGGTGCAAAGCTCAGTCAAAACTGTATGCATGAGTTTGCCTGAACCAATAATTGCATCTACCGGACATGCACTAATACACTTGGTACAACCAATGCATTCATCTTCACGAATCACCGCTTTCATCCGCTGTGGCCGGCCATCGGCCTGGATCGGCCAGACACTTTTTTCGGCCGGAAGTTTAGTGCGATTTAATAATGTGGCCAGAGCATCCGCAACCGGCTGTCCTCCTGGTACACATTTATTTGCATTTTCACCCTCAACAATAGATTGGGCATAAGGTAAGCAACCATCACGGTGACCACATAAACCACATTGGGTTTGGGGCAGTAAAGCATCAATGGACTGGATGAGAGAAATTTGCGAAGTCATGAATAACCAGAGCGGCTCTTGCTTGAGCTTTAGTATAAGTGAAACAAAATATGTCGTTTTTTCAATTTTAACATAAATTTAAAGTCACATGATGGGCAGGATTTTTTAGCATTTAGTGCCTTGTTTTTTAGACATAAAGGCAGAATTCTGGATGGACTCAACTAGCATTTTCTAACAGAGGAAAAATTTTTATAATGTGTATAAATATTTGTTATCAAATTAATTTTAAAGATTTTTTCAAAAAAGTATTGTAGATTAGTTACAAAAGATATTTAATATTTTGCGCCAAAATTTAACATTGATTGTAAATTTGACCAATTTTGATCCATTTTCTGCTGAGGATTAAGCGTTGAAATACAACACACTTAATGAGTTCCTAGATTACGTAAAATCACGTGATGCACATCAACCAGAGTTTCTTCAAGCGATTGAAGAAGTGATGACCAGCTTGTGGCCATTTATCGAGAAAAATCCACAATACGCAGCCCACGGTTTGCTTGAACGTCTAGTTGAACCAGAGCGCGTGATCCAGTTCCGTGTTGCCTGGGTGGATGACCAAGGTCAAACCCATGTCAACCGTGCTTTTCGCGTGCAATATAACTCAGCGATTGGTCCATTTAAAGGTGGCATGCGTTTTCACCCATCGGTGAACCTGTCTATCCTGAAATTCTTGGGCTTTGAACAAACATTTAAAAATGCCCTGACTACATTGCCTATGGGCGGTGGTAAAGGTGGTTCCGACTTTGATCCTAAGGGCAAGTCAGAAGGCGAAATCATGCGTTTCTGCCAGTCTCTGATGATTGAGTTATACCGTCATTTAGGGTCGGACACCGATATTCCTGCGGGTGATATTGGTGTAGGCGGTCGTGAAGTGGGCTATATGGCGGGTATGATGAAGAAGCTCAGCAATGACACTTCATGTGTATTCACCGGTAAGGGCCTGACTTTCGGTGGCTCACTGGCTCGTCCAGAAGCAACAGGTTACGGAGCTGTGTATTTCGCTGAGGAAATGCTTAAGAGCTGTAGCGAAAGCTTTAAAGATAAAGTAGTGACCATTTCAGGTTCAGGTAACGTTGCACAGTACGCCGCTGAAAAAGCGATGTATTTGGGTGCTAAAGTTGTTTCACTCTCTGACTCGGGGGGTACGGTACACATTAAAGACGGTTTTACGGATGCCTTGTTGGCTGAAGTGATGGAACTGAAAAACGTAAAACGTGGCCGTATTTCCGAATTTGCTTCCAAGCATGGTTTTGAGTATCTGGAGGGTAAGCGCCCTTGGTCCATCAAGTGTGATATTGCGCTTCCATGTGCCACACAAAATGAGCTGGATGAGTCTGATGCTGAAGCTCTGCTAGCAAATGGTGTGATCTGTGTGGCGGAAGGTGCAAATATGCCTTCTACGCTGGAAGCAGTTGAGAAGTTCGTTGAAGCGAAAATTCTTTATGCACCAGGTAAAGCTTCAAATGCAGGTGGTGTGGCCACTTCTGGTTTGGAAATGTCTCAAAACGCTTTACGTTTAGGTTGGACATTTGAAGAAGTCGATGAGCGCTTGCATGCAATCATGAAAGAAATTCATCGTAACTGTGTGAAATTCGGTATGCAAGAAGATGGCACTGTGAACTATGTAAATGGTGCAAATATTGCCGGCTTCGTTAAAGTAGCGGATGCGATGCTTGCACAGGGTGTATTCTAAATCTGAATATAGCTAAATAAAAACCGAGGATTTTGCCTCGGTTTTTTTATTGTCTTTACAAAAAACAGTCCAGACCTAAGCGAGGGCAGTTACTCTAAAATATCATTTGATCAGGATGGAAGCTTAATCACAGTGTTGGAGTTTGATCTTCTAAATTGACTTCAATGTGAATTTTTCTAAAGTTCATCATTATAATTTTTGTATCAGAAATATAAGAGATACCGTGAACAATATACTGATGACCATTTTTGAAGTAACTTTAGGTTAGCGTTAGGTGACATGATATCCACCTGTTTGTTCTAATATTTTATGACATAAAAACGTGACTGAGTATTTAAAGGGTGTTGTCGGAGTGGTTTTCTCTATGGTTGTATTTCGGCAAGCTGATAGCAATAAAAATATAGAAAATAAGCTGAATGCTTTGATGGCTTACATATTTCTTTTTATCTGCATGATCAATATTTCATATTTAAAAATTATAGAAAATGATGATCCATGAGTGAAGGGGAATAGAAACTGAAAAAACCGATGCCTTAACATCGGTTTTTCATACATGTTGTGTCGATTTAAAAATTAAAGTGAACCCTTAACTGTTTCACGTTCAATAATCATGTCTTGAACATACGCATATTTGGAATGATCCGCTGCTGGATTTTTAACTTCATAACGTTTGATACGTACAATCTGGCGCTCTTTAGGGTTATGTGTAAAACCTTCGATAGAGTTATAGAATAATGTCCAGTCTTTATTGACCTGGGTTTTTACGCCATTGTCAGCATATTTGATTTCACGAACCTGAAGACAAGTCTGTGCTGTTACACCTGTGCATGCTTTGGTTTCTGGTGAAATTTCAAGGAAAATGGTTTCACCTTCACTTTGATATTTTGATTCAGCGGTTTGCTTACCGGTGAAGACAATTTTTTCGCCTTTTACAGAGACAATAGTCAGGGTTGGAGCTTGTGGATCATTCAAGTTTAAAACGAATGGTACTTTACGGTTTTCAAATAAATCTGCTGCAACTTTTTCTTGTGCCATGGCTTTAGGTTCACAGGCCATTTGAGTAGCCGCCAAGTTGCCCGTCACGATCTGGTTATTTTCAACTTTCCAACTGGTTCCCATACCGTTACAGCTGGTAGAAATTCCTAAACGGCCTGCTTTGTCAAACTTTAAAACCAGAGGTTTTGGGGCATCTGCTGTGTTAGCACTCCAATGGTAATTTGCCAAAGTCTGATCTGCATTTTGTTGTTGTAGTACAGACACAGCCAGATCTCCTACTTTTTGAATCTCAGATGATTGGCAAGCAGTCAGTGCAAGTGGGAAGAGTGCAAGTGCTAGAAGTTTTAGTTTCATTAGATTCAAGTTCTTGATTTAAAATAACAAGATACATCATATATGATCAGCTTTTAAAAAAAATGGATACATTCAGTTTTTTTTGGTTTCAAAGTGTATCCATTGATATTTTTTTGTTAATTGATGAAAGTTACTTTAAATTTTAATCGAAACGGTAAATATCCATGCCTAAGGAACCCATGCTAAAGCTACTATGCACAATGCTGAAGCGGTGCCCGGTACCCATGGCAAAGAACAATGGGCTAAAGTGCTCCAAGCTTGGATGGTTGCGCTGGATATGAGGGAGCGATTGCCAGTCAAGTACTGTATTAAAGTCACTGTGGGTCAGTTTGTTCACCACATAATTGCGGAAAGTCGATGCCCATTCTGGAACTTCGGCAGTAGTTCCTTGCCAGGATAATTCAGCCAGATTATGGGTAATACTGCCAGAACCGATCAGTAGCACCTGCTGCTCACGTAATACAGCCAAGGTCTGACCGATCCCATAAATCTCCTCGGCACTCATTGACATCGGCAGAGAGATTTCCACCACTGGAATATCTGCTTCGGGATACATATGCAGTAGCGGCATCCAGACACCATGATCACGTGGACGGACACTGTTGGCATGTGCCGAGAATCCGGCATTGGCAAACATATTCAGAATCTGTTCTGCCAGTTCAGGACTACCTGGTGCTGGATAGCGGAGCTGGTACAGCTCCGGCGGAAAGCCGCGAAAGTCATGCCAGGTTTCTGGACGAATACCGGTATTCACTTCTAGTACTTCACTTTCCCAGTGTGCAGACATCACCACAATGGCTTGCGGACGCGGTAAATTCAATGCCAGACGCTGTAGGGCCGGGCCTACCTGCTCCGGGTTAAGCGCCAGCATCGGAGAGCCATGAGAAATAAATAAGCCGGGCAGGGTTTGTAAGTTCATAATTCAAACCATATAAGTCAGATGTTTCAATAATGCACAAAGAAGAGCATCAGGGGCAGGCGTGATTATTCAACAAAACGTTGCAAATACAGAACAACTGCGCTTAGCCAGCGCGATGATAAGGATGATTATGGTTGATGCTCATGGCACGATACAGCTGTTCGATCAGCATTACACGTACCAGCGGATGCGGCAAGGTGAGTTTAGAGAGCGACCAGTGCCAGACGGCTACCTTACGCACAGCTTCTGAATGTCCATCCGGTCCACCAATGGCTAACGCAATATCCTGACCTTCCAGCATCCAGCTTTTCATGGTTTCAGCCAGCTTTTCGGTACTCAATTCACGGCCCCCCACTTCCAGCGCAATCAGCACTTCATTTGGTTTCAACGCACTCAAGATGCTGTCACCTTCAATATTGCGGTATTTCAAAATATCGGCTTCAGAATCATTTTTCCCACGTTTGGCCATAGGTAATTCAATCACCTGCGTCTGGACAAAGGGCTGAATGCGCTTAAAATAATCTGTAAAGCCAGTTAATACCCAAGCCGGCATTTTCTGACCAATGGTCAGGATACGAATTTTCATAATAGAGAATCAATCATTGGATACGCCATTATAACGATCTCCTAACATGAAGTTGAGCGGTGAAACAAATTGCAATTGAAATGCTGCGAGTGATGTTGCTTTAATAAACGGAGTTCAAGTCTCCGCTTGATAATAAAGCCATGGAATAATAAGAATGCGGCCCAGCGTTATTTTAAAAGGATGTATCACGGTTCTTCTGTTGAGTTGGGGGTTGCTGTGTTCTACGGCAACTCAAGCCAATATTGCCAAAAGTGCTCAAGCAGGGCACCTAAAACTGTTTATTAACCAGATTGTTAATATTGATGAATTTCGGAATTTTAAGAATGTCGAAGAACTCAATCGGGTTTCAGCCTGGATCAAGCAGCAGATGCGACTGTTTGGTATCCCTTGCCAGTTTCAAACTTATGTTGTCAATAATCTGAGCTACCGTAATGTCATTTGCCGTCTGGATGCCAAAGCGGAAAAGACCTTGGTGCTGGGAGCGCATTATGATGCACAAGGTGAGCAGGCTGGCGCGGACAATAATGCCTCTGGTGTTGCAGGAGCGCTGGAAGCTGCACGGTTGCTGGCTTTACAAAAGACTAAACTAGAACACAATGTCGAGTTTGCCTTTTACACCCTAGAAGAACCTCCTTATTTCAAGTCTGAATATATGGGTAGTTACATTCATGCAAAATCGTTAAAAACTCAGAAACAGAAAATTAAAGGAGTCATCATTCTGGATTCAATCGGTTATTTTAACGATAACCAGGTACAAACCTATCCGGCCGGTTTAAAATGGATCTATCCACGCGAAGGGAACTTTATTGCGGCGCTTGGTCATCTGGCTTCAGCCAGAATGGTCACTCACTATTGTGAGTCGATGCAGCGTCTTTCCCGTTTGGATTGTGAGCGATTTATTAGCCCGACCTTTTTGCAAAATATCGACTTTTCGGGTTATTTGAATTACGCCAAATTTAATTATTCTACGCTTTTGATTACCGATACAGCGCATTATCGCAACCCTTATTATAATACGCCACTGGATACGGTCGATAAGCTGGATTTGAATAAAATGGCAGATGTCGTCAATAGTGTGGTGGATTTGGCTTTGAAATTTTAGGCAGTTTTTAATTTTAACCATATAACCAGATAAAAAATTACCCTGCCAGAGCAGGGTAATTTTTTATAGCATAGTAATCTTAATGACGCGCTGCTTTGGCTTCTTCATTGGCTTTTACAAGGGGAGCTTTAACCAGTGCTTTCGGCATATCCATCAAAGCCAGTGGTAAAATTTCATCAATCGATTTCACCGCTTTAATTTCCAGGCCTTCTTTAACATTCTCAGGAATTTCTGCAAGATCGCGTATATTTGCCTGTGGAATGAATACCAGTTTAATACCTCCACGATGTGCCGCAAGCAGCTTTTCTTTCAGGCCACCGATACGCATTGCACGGCCACTCAGGCTGGTTTCACCAGTCATAGCAATGTCTGGGCGGATCGGAATTCCAGTAAACGCAGAGACCAGCGCCGTGGTTAATGCCAGACCAGCAGATGGGCCATCTTTAGGGGTGGCACCTTCCGGTAAATGCACGTGTACATCAGTTTCCTCAAAGCGTGAAGCTTCGATACCCAGCTCATCGGCACGGGTACGAACCACAGTCATGGCTGCAGTAATCGACTCTTTCATCACATCGCCAAGAGAACCTGTGGTAATAAACTTCCCTTTACCTTTGACTGCTGCAACTTCAATGGTGAGCAATTCACCACCGACTGAAGTCCAGGCCAAACCATTGACACGGCCGACTTGAGCTTCTTCTTCTGCCATACCATAGTCAAATTTATGCGGACCTAGGTAGTCAGGAAGATTGGCAGCATTTACTTCAATCTGAAGGTTTTTAGCTTTCTTGCTGACGGCTTCTTTCACCACTTTACGTGCAATTTTCGACACTTCACGCTCAAGGTTACGCACACCGGCTTCACGCGTATAGCGGCGCACAATGTCACGAATTGCTTCTTCATGCACGGTAAGTTCTTTGGCGCGTAGACCATTATTTTTAATGGCTTTAGGTACTAGGTAACGGTCTGCGATGTTAACTTTCTCTTCCTCGGTATAACCCGGAAGACGAATCACTTCCATACGGTCCAAGAGGGCCTCAGGAATATTCATGCTGTTCGCGGTACAGATAAACATCACTTCAGACAGGTCAAGATCAAGATCAAGATAGTGATCATTGAACTTGTTGTTTTGTGATGGATCAAGTACTTCAAGCATCGCAGATGCTGGATCACCACGGTAATCCTGAGCCATCTTGTCGATCTCGTCGAGCAGGAATAACGGGTTTTTAACCCCAACTTTGGTTAGTGATTGTACGATTTTACCTGGCATCGCACCGATATAAGTACGGCGGTGACCGCGAATCTCAGCTTCATCACGTACACCACCTAAGGCCATACGCACAAACTCACGACCGGTTGCTTTGGCAATCGATTCACCCAGTGAAGTTTTACCGACCCCAGGAGGACCAACCAGACACAGAATCGGGCCACGCAGTTTTTTCACACGGGATTGAACTGCCAGATATTCCACAATACGGTCTTTGACATCATCCAGACCATAGTGATCGGCATCCAGAATTTCCTGCGCTTTGTTCAGGTTAATGCTGACTTTGCTGGCTTTGTTCCACGGTGTATCGAGAATGACTTCCAGGTAGTTACGCACCACAGCCGCTTCACTGGATGCCGGCTGCATGGCCTTGAGTTTGCGGAACTCAGCTTCGGCTTTTTTACGGACATGTTCAGGCAGGTCAGCTTCGGCCAGACGCTTTTCAATTTCCGCAACATCATCTTCTGCACCGCCATTCATATCGGAAAGCTCGCGCTGAATGACCTTCATTTTTTCATTCAGGAAATATTCGCGCTGGTTCTTTTCCATTTGGCGTTTAACCGAGTCATGCAGGGTTTGCTCAATCTGCTGTTCTTCAGATTGCTGCAATAAATAAGTCATCAGCTCGGTTAAGTGTGCTTCAAATTCATCGTGTTCCAGAAATTTCTGCTTTACTTCGATATTTAAGGGTACACGTGTCGCAACAAAAAATAGCAGCTGGAGCAAATCTTCGATTTTATTGGCAGCTGCAATCAGCTCGCGGGCATTGCGCAGTTTAGCTTCGGCATATTGAGCAAAGAGCGCACGCAGTTCTTGCAGACGAAGGGCTTGAGTATCTTCATCTACAGTAACGCTCATTGGACTCAGTTCATGCTCTGCAGTCAGATACTCATTTTCATCAATGATGGTTTTGAGCTTGGCACGATACAGGCCTTCAATCAGGACTTTAATACAGTTTTCATCATTTTCGTGATTCACAACTTGCACAATCTTCGCGACAGTACCGTATTGATATAAGTTGTCGTGATCAATTTCTTCTGTAAGCGAATCTTTTTGCGCAACTACAAATACTAGATTGTCACTGTTACGAGCCACATCAACTGCATTGATCGATTTTTCACGACCGACAAATAGCGCAATTTGCATATGTGGATAAACTACCACGTCACGTAGCGCCAAAAGTGGTAATACACTTGGAACCTGAGGCTCTAAGGTTTCTTGATTCATAATAATTTCAGACATGGGCACTCCTAATGAGTGACAACGGTGTTGCCATGTTTTTAATAGTGATGGGTAATTTAAAAATTACAAGGGTAAACAGGATTAAATTGTATGAAAAATGACTAATTATGTGATTTTAAAGCCTTTAACTCATTGGAAATACATTATTTAACGTTTAAAGCGTCGTAAAAGGGAGGGCGTGATTAAGGCATCAAGCGGCTGATCCCATGCTTCACGTTGCAAAGGCTGATGAATCAGCTGGAAATCATGCGCCAGACCGAGCCGAAAAGGATGACGAGGAGCAGATGCCAAAGTACGGTCATAATATCCGCCGCCCATTCCAATACGAGTTCCTACGGTATCGCAGGCCAGAAGTGGCATGATCAGTAGCTCCAGTTTTGAAACATGCAGACCACGTGTTGCGACCGGTTCACGCATTCCCAGACGATGATGGGCAAAGCGCTTATTGCGATATTGATACTTACTGATCTCGACCCAGACCAATTGCTGGTTCATATTACAAATAACTGGCAGATAGACCTGTTTAGCCATTTTAAAGCAGTATTCAATCAGCGCTTGGGTATGAATTTCCCCAAAGGCATGTAAATAAAGCCCGACAGACTTGCTGGTATGAAATTCGGGTAAGGTGCGGAGTATATTGAGAACGCGCTGCTGTGCCTGTTTTTGCCGGAAGGAAGAAAGTTGACGGCGTTGTTTACGGAGCTGTTTTCGAAGTTCAAATAGATTCATCGTCGTCATAAGCATAGGGTCTTTAAAATTCGCGATCAGCTTGAGAAGGGCAGCAAAGCTTCGCTATACCGAAGATAAAGAAGCCCTATATATTATAGACATATGGATAGTATTTTAAGAAAGCTTTAAACAACTAAAGCCTTGAGAATGAAATGAATCTATTGATAGTTTTAAGTCGGGCATGAAAACAGAGTTTTTGAGGCAGATCCGATCAATACAAAAAAATTAAAAATGTAATTGAAATTTAAAAAGATAAAAAAATGAAATGTATGAAAAATAGTCAAGCACTCCGAAGATGCCGCTGCATGTCATTACCCTTGAACCCTAAAGTTCAAGGTGGACGAGACGCATACTTGCTAGGTTTCCCATACCGGATGGGCATACACTCTAAATATGCAGAACTCAATCCTAAGATTTAAATATCGGCTCAGGGGAATTTGACCCGCTGGCGAACATCTCAGAGTTAAGACTCAGTATAAACTATAATATGGATGAGGCAACTCTATGCTGTTCCTCAACTGTAAACATGCGGATTGAATGCTTGAACTTTAAACAAAAACTTAATTTATTCAGAGAGTTCTTCTACTTCTTCTAAAATAGTTTGTAACAAACGTTCGCAATGCGCATATTGCTGCAAGGACTTGTTCATGGTCAGAACTTCTTGCATCAATTCCAGTGCCACCATAATAATCAGCTTGCTCGGCTCCATGCGGGGCGCTTTGCGACGAAACTCATCATATTTTTCATTGAGTAATTGGGCGGCTCGCTCCAGGTCCTCACGTTTATCTGCGGTGGAGGCCAGACGGAAGCTATGTCCCAGTACTCTTAAGTCGATAGCGATTTGCTCACTCATGATGATGCTTCCTCGGTCACTTCAGTCGGATGGGCCAGTTGCTGGATTTCCTGTGCATTCTGGTCTTGTGCAGTTCCCAAAATGGCCAGACGCTGAATAATGACTTCCACTTTCGCCTTGGCACTTTCATTTTTCTGGGTCAGACGCTCAGCTTCCTGATTCAGGCGCTGAATTTCCTGTTGGGCATGACGCTGATCAAGTAATAACTTTTCTTTTACTGCACGTAATTCATTGCGCTCTGCCAGAATTTCCTGAAAACGGTTTTTCAGATCGGTACAGCTTTTCTCCAGACGGCTATAACGATCCGCCAGCGCAGTGGCATCCTGATTTAACTGCTGGAACTGTCCACGTGTTTCAGAGAGCTTTTGGGTTAGACCTTCAATTTCTTGTTGTTTTTGTGTAATAACGCTATTTTTCTGTTCGATTTGATTTTGATATCGCGCATTAGAAGTCTCTTGCTCCTCGCGCAAACTGGTATTCTCATGTTCAAGATGGGCAAGTCGCGTTTTTAAAACGCCAATATGCCCTTGTAGACGCTGTAATTCTTCTAACATATCGAGGTCGCACAGTGTTGCAAACAAAGGTAATATATAAGCAGTATAGAGATTGGATAAACGAATGCAAGACGATATTTCAGGTTGGACGGAATGGTACCGCAATTTTTCTTCAATTGAAGAAATTTCTAGTCCAAGTGAGTTACATGGTCTGTTGACTGGCATTGTTTGCGTGACTCAGGCACCGACCAATGTAGAGTGGTTGCAGATTTTGGAAACGCTGGATGTCCCCGAGCTGAACCCTGAAGCATTAGAGTTATTAACCGGCGAAGCTGAAGATGTGTTTCATGCCCTGTCAGAAGATGAACTGGATTATCTACCTTTATTGCCCGATGATGAACACAGTCTGGCTGAGCGCGTTCAGGCACTGGCTGACTGGTGTGCCGGGGTAGTGCTGGGCTTGGGACTGGCTTCAGGTCATATCCGTAATGATGAAATGGAACTGATTGAACATTTGCAGGATGTGGCAGCAGTTGAATTCGAAGATTCTGATAATGATGCCGAAGGTGAAGAAAGCTACCAGGAACTCTACGAGTTTGTGCGTTTAATTCCGGTCAGCCTGTCCTTAGGGCGTAAGAAAGTCGCTGTGGAAGAAACCCCACTGTTGCAGAAATTTACTCAAAAAATTCAACCCAAAGCGACGACTACAGAAGCACAATCTGTGGTCGAGATTTTCTCGCCTCAACGCCCGAGTTAATTCCACCAGCTTATAACTTGTCTTGAAAACAGGCAGATGTTTTGCTGGTATTTTTCGTTACGGACAGCAAACAGAACTGCTCTGCTTTCAGGGCAGACGCTTAATCCATATTTTAATCCTCATATAAATGAACAAGAAGTAAGGTCTCATGAAGAAACTGACTCAAGCCGATTTTCAGGAACGTCGTGACATCCTCGCGGGTGAAATAGGTCTGCGTAGTATTGCCATTATTGCCACTAGCCCGGTGGCCATGCGTAACCGCGATGCAGATTATAAATACCGAGCAGACAGCAGTTTTTTCTATTTAACCGGTTTTGCCGAGCCTGAAGCAGTCGCAGTCATTGAAACCTTTGATACCGAAGAGGAAGGTTATACCTATAGCCTGTTCTGCCGTGAGCGGAACCGTGAAATGGAAATCTGGAATGGTTATCGGGCTGGTATTGATGGCGCTATTGAAGAGTATGAAGCAGATGAAGCCTATGCAATTGATCTGCTAGATGAAGAAATCTTACTTAAGCTGCAGAACAAGGATAAGCTTTTTTACCGGATTGGGCACAATACAGACTTTGATGCGCGTGTGGCCAGATGGATCGCAGCTGCCAATGGTGAAAGCCGCCGCGGGACTTCGGCACCGGCGCAGGTCATTCAGCTGGATCGCATTGTGGATGAAATGCGCCTGCATAAAGATCAAAAAGAAATTGAACTGATGCAGATTGCATCTGATATTTCAGCCCAAGCCCATACTCAAGCCATGAAAATGGTGCATCCGGGCATGATGGAATATGCTCTGGAAGCCGAGCTGAATTATATTTTTGGTAAGAATGGTTGTGTGCCTTCTTATAACAGTATTGTGGGTGGAGGGGACAATGCCTGTATCCTGCATTATGTAGAAAATGACAAACCGCTAAAAGCGGGTGATTTGGTCCTGATCGATGCAGCGTGTGAATATGAATTTTATGCCTCGGATATTACCCGTACTTTCCCGGTAAGTGGCACATTTAGCCCTGAACAAAAAGCGCTTTATAATATTGTACTTGATGCGCAAATTGCCGCAATTAACGCGGTTCAGATCGGTAATTCTTATAAAGAGCCACATCATGTCGCAGTACGTATTCTAGTTCAAGGGCTGCTTGATCTTGGCATTATGCAAGGTGATATTGACGATATTATTGAAAAAGAAGCCTATCGCCAGTTTTATATGCATGGTACCGGACACTGGTTGGGCATGGATGTTCATGATGTGGGCAGTTATAAGCTAGAGGGTGACTGGCGTAACTATGAAGAAGGAATGGTCGTGACCATTGAGCCAGGTCTTTACATCGCACCTGATGATGAAACAGTTGACCCGAAATGGCGGGGTATCGGTATTCGTATTGAAGACGATATTGTAGTGACTAAGCATGGTCCGCTGAACTTAACCTTCAAAGTAGTGAAAACAGTGGAAGAAATTGAAGCACTGATGGCTAAAGCACGCGCCGTATAAATCTATTTAAAACAGCCAGTCAGATGACTGGCTGTTTTATTTCAGTCCCTATTTTATCTGACAAGAATGCTGAGAATGTTGTAGAGAAGCCCAAATACTGGCCTGAATTCGGAGCTTTAGAGGGCTGGATGATCAGTGCTTGATGACCATCTGGTTGTAATCCTTCCACCTTAGTCTCTTTTAATATCAGCACACTGGGATTTCATTCAAAGCTCCTGTTTAGGAGCTTTGTATTGGCTTTTTATTCAGGACGTGGATGACAAAATCATATAAACATGCAGGCCCCCCAACGCTAGGACATGAGCTGAATTTAAGAAGCGGGATACCTACATTTGAAGGCATGGCTGAAATGGTCGAGCAGGGGATCGGTTAGATATCTTGCCCGACATTACTGCCAATCGCTATCAGAGCAGATGTCAGTATAGAACGCTTGTTGTGGTGTATAACTGGGCAAAACCTGAGCTGTGTCTTGGCTATCTGGCGTGACAAACCTTAAGCCCAGCCGTGAAAAATATGTCAAATCCTCTAAAAAAATAAGCGACATGGTCACTGGTAAAATAATTTTTTAGAGAGAAAGGTTCTTTTAATTTTATTTTGTTAAAAGAGATCCCTACTTTACTCACTCATTTAAAGCCTCACTGAGAATAAGAAAAATTTCAACTTACGTTTATCTTGTATAAGCAAAACAAAACCAACCTGATTAAAAAATAAACTTTATAAGATGACAGTACTTCAACACAGCTTCGGCCTTTTTAGCATCAATACAACATATTAAATAGAGCTTAGTTTTCATAATTTCCCTGATCCCTGAGTAAATTTAAACAAGAGTAGGAGACAACAAATGAGACTAAATACGATCGACTGGATTGCTTATGCTTTGGCAATTATTGGTGGAATCAACTGGGGTTTGGTGGGTGCATTTAATTTCGATTTAGTTGCTGCAATCTTTGGTGAAATGAGCACGCTGTCTCGAATTATTTATGTTCTGGTGGGTTTGTCAGCCTTATATTTAATCTATACAGGAACGAAATTAGGCAGAACCATACATCACCACCCGGATACTCACTCGAGAGTAATGCGTTAATGCACTGAAGGGTAGAAAGAGATCATTGATATCTGAGTGAGATGGATTTTTAATCTGCTAAGATTGAACTTGAAGCTATTAAAGCTTAATAAGTGAAAACGGAGCTCAGGTTCCGTTTTTATGATGGATTAAAAAATCTCTCTCATTCTTTCCGTGGATATAAAGATGATATTTCATCATTTTAAGCGCTGTTTATTAAACACTTTCAGCTAAAGAAAAACTAAAAGAAATTAACAGCGTGAAAAATAAGATAAGAAAAACCCCGGCATCCTGCGGGGGTTTTTCTTCTGGATTTGTTTGGTATAACTCCTGTCGTACCAGACTGTCCTTGTGCTTATCTCTTATTATTCTTATAGGGAACGTCCTATTCCTGATGAGTTCATCATAGAAGGTCTTCTGTATGCTGGATAGCAGTAAAGGACCGCAACTGATGTACGCCGGAGACTACAAAATTGAATAAAGCTTTTTGAAGAGGAATAAGAATTACCATGCTTTCTCCTGACTTTATTCAGGCTGGAATAGATAATTGCTAGAATTTGTTCTTGTTTTAATGGGTGGAGAATATCGTTCTTGATTTGCAGGGTAGCGGGGTTCGTTGCGGGATCTAGTTCTTTATCAAAACTAGGTGCTATATGTTTTGCATAAGCAAAACTCGATCAACCAAAGGACAGATGCAAAACTGGTTTTTAAGCATTATTTTAAAGTTTCCACATTTTAAAGCTTGCCATGAATTCACTCTCAGAACCCCCCTGCATGCTGTCCCTTCATCAAGGAAGCCAGCACCTTCAAGAAGTACTGGGTAGGCAAAACCTAATTTATTATAAAAAAGGAAATTTTTGAGCTAATATAAAATCTATCATGATTATAAGTATCTGTTATGTAGATACGATATTGAAAGGATTAGAGCATGCAACAAGAAGTCATCATTGTCGGTGGTGGTATGGTCGGCTTAAGCCTCGCACTGATGTTGGCGAAAACCAATATTGCAGTCAAACTCTTGGAAGCGATCAAATATCCGGATTATGATGATGTAAGTCTTGCTCCCTATCACTCCGGTTTTGATGCCCGTAACAGTGCCTTGTCGCGCCGTAGTGTGCAGATTTATCAGGAGTTGGGACTTTGGGATGCTTTACAGGAACATGCCACTCCAATTCTTGAAGTCAATATTACCGAACAGGGCAGCTTTGGTAAGGCACGGTTGGTTGCAGAACAGGAAAAAGTAGAAAGCTTTGGTCAGGTGATTGAAAATGCCTGGCTCGGCCGGGTACTCCTTGCTGAAGTTAAAAAAAATCCACTGATTGAACTGATTGATGGTGTTCAGGTTACATCACTGACCCAAGATGCCGACTTTGCTTATATTGAAGCGCAGCGCGGTGAATCTGTACTGAGCTTGCAATCCAAACTGCTCATTGCAGCAGACGGACGGGATTCTTTCTGCCGTAAAGCTCTCGGGGTCGGTGCATCCGAACATGATTATGATCAGGTTGCGATTGTAACGACTGTACAAACTTCTAAACCGCATCATCAGGTGGGTTTTGAGCGTTTTAGCCATTTAGGGCCATTGGCCTTATTGCCACTACCGGGCGAATATCGCCGCTCTGTGGTCTGGCCTGTAAAAAAGGGTACAGAAGGAGAATGGCTGGGTGAGGAAAATGATCAGCACTTCCTGAATGCCTTGCAGCAAACCTATGGTGACCGGGCAGGTAAATTCCAGAAAACCGGTAAACGTTTTAGCTTTCCCTTATCTCAAGTTCTGGCAGAAAAGCAGGCCATTGGCCGTGTGGTGTTAATGGGAAATGCGGCACATACCATCCATCCGGTTGCCGGGCAGGGTTTTAACCTGTGTATGCGCGATGCCTATGTACTGCTGCGCTATCTCAAAGAACAGCAGGCACAAGGGGCAGACTTGGGCAATGCAGCGGTGTTGCAGGATTATGAAAAATCCCGTCTGAATGATCAGCAGCGTGTGATTAAGTTCTGTGACTCTGTGGTGCGTGGCTTTAGTAACCAGAATCCATTTTTAAAGCTGGTCCGTAATACCGGACTCATTGCTTTTGATACTATTCCAGGCATCAAGCCACTCGTTGCAAATTATGCCATGGGGTTAAAAGCATGAGCTTAAATCAAACTAACGAAATATTAGACGTTGTCATTATTGGTGGTGGATTGGTAGGTGGGCTCACTGCGCTATTGCTGGCCCAAGGCGGTATACAGGCCACTGTGCTTGATGTTGCACCTATCCTGGATGAAGCCAAAACTTTAAGTGTGGCCAATCCGCGTGTTCTGGCTCTAAGTCAGGCAACCATTCACCTATTAAAAACGGTGGGTGTCTGGGAAAATCTGGCACGGCAGCAGCCTTATACCGGCATGCAGGTCTGGAATAAAAATGGTTATGGCGAAATTAATTTTGGTCATCCTGCAGAAAAAACACCATCGGTAGAGCAGGCTTTAGGCTCGATGGTGGAACCAAGCATTCTGAATCTGGCCATTCAGCAAAAGATACTGCAGGATGTGCAGGACTATCGCACGCAGGTCAAAGTTAGCCGGATCGAACGTGGTGTTGGCGTTTGGCTGATTCATCTGGCGGATGGGACTCAGCTAAAAACCAAATTGGTGATCGGTGCAGATGGCGCGAATTCCTTTGTGCGGGAACAGGCCTTTATCGATCTGGATGTACTGGATTATAAACAGGCGGGGATTAGCTGTGCGATTAAAACGGCTCAGCCACATCAGCATGTGGCCCGCCAGATTTTCCTCGAAACCGGCCCATTGGCCTATTTGCCGATGGCCAGCCTGAAAGCTGAGGAACAGGGGCACTGGCAATCGATTGTCTGGACATTGCCGGACGATTATGCCGATGAATATGCTGCACTATCAGATGCCGAGTTTAAGCAGCTTCTGACGCGTGAAAGTTATTATATGCTGGGTGAAGTGCTGGAAGCGACACCGCGTGCCAAATTCCCACTCAAGGCGCGTGCTGCACAGCAGTATGTACAGGATGGATTGGCGCTAATTGGGGATGCGGCGCATGTGATTCATCCGCTGGCGGGACAAGGGGTAAATATTGGCTGTCTGGATGCAGCAGTGCTATGTGATGTGTTGTTGCATGATAGAGCACGTGGCGTTTGGGCACATGAGCAGACCTTGAAGCGTTACGAACATCGCCGTAAGGGACAAAATGATGCGATGATGCATAGCATGTCTTTAATTGGCTGGATGGAAACCGCCCAGCTCTTTCCGGTGGTGTGGGCACGTAATTTTGCTCTGAAACAGGTGGAACAGCTGCCCCTGTTAAAAGATGCGTTTATGGCTCAGGCCAATGGTTTGAGTTTGCTGAAAGCTACCCGTTACTCCGCCTAGATCGTGAATGTAAATTTTTTAAACAAACACTCATAAAGAGTAACTATTTTGTTTAAAAAAAATACGATTTTTTAATAGGAAGTACTAGGCGAAACCCACAGAGATTGCTAAATTTCAGGTAATTTCAAACCGAGCTTGAAATGCCCAAAACCAGCAGTCATTTGTGGGGAGACTAAAATGACAGATATAAATGATTATGATGATGTAGAAGATCCTGTTGTCGACGATGAAGAAGCACAGGCAGCTGAAAAAGGTGCAGTCAGCAGCGATGAAGCTGTAAATGATAGTGATGTGGTCGAAGCGGAAACTCTGACGATTACTGCCAAACAAAAGCAGCGTCAGGCTCTGGAAGATGAAATAGCGGCTTTCCTGGCCAAAGGTGGTCGTATTACTGAAGTTCCAGCGGATGAATCCGTTGCCAGAGAATAATAGCTGCCAGGTTTAAGCCCAAAAAAAACACCACCTTGCTTGTGGTGTTTTTTTTGAAGAATGCATTAGCCATTTGCAGCGGTCAGTTCCAATGCACGCTGATAGGCGATTTTTTTCTTGATGCCAGTGAGATCAGCAGCCAGTTGGGAGGCGGCTTTGACCGAGAGATCCTGTAATAAGCGCAGTAAAAGTTTGTCCAGTTTTTCCTGATCCAGATCTTTTTCTACCGTTGCACCACCGACCACCAGCACAATTTCACCTTTTTGCTGATTATGATCCTGAGCAATAAATTCCACCAGTTCAGCCAAGGTCATTTTTTTGATGGTTTCAAAAGTCTTTGTAATTTCACGGGCAAAGCCGACAGGGCGCTCTGCACCAAAAACCTGAGCCAAATCTTTGACACATTCCAGAATCCGATGCGGCGCTTCGTAAAAAATCAGGGTCTGGCTTTCATCTTTGAGTTTTTCCAGAGTTAACAGACGCTGGCTTTGTTTTGAAGGCAAAAAGCCTTCAAAGCTAAAACGGTCACTAGGCAGACCTGCAGCACTTAGGGCGGCAATTGCTGCACAGGCACCCGGTACCGGAACCACCCGGATATTGTGCTCTTGTGCTGCACGGACAAACTTGAAGCCTGGGTCACTGATCAGGGGAGTACCGGCATCACTGATCAGTGCCATATTTTCACCCATGAGCAGCCGTGCTATCAGCTGGTCAATCTTGTTGCTTTCGTTATGCTCATGACAGGCCGTCAGCGGTGTTTGAATGTTAAAATGTTTAAGTAATTGTGCAGAAGTTCGTGTATCCTCAGCGGCAATAAGACTCACCGATTTTAAGACTTGAATTGCACGATAACTAATATCATCTAAGTGCCCGATTGGAGTCGCAACAACAAATAACTGAGCACTCATAGGTTTCTCCATGTGGAATAAAATGAATAATAAAAAATGGAAGATTAAAAATAAAATATTGGGCTTAAGCCTGCTGCTCTGCTGTAGCAGTGTACAGGCGGAAGTGCTGATCATTCTACCTGAATCTGGCCCTTTGGCGCGAGCAGCATTCAGTATCAAACAGGGTTTTCTAAGTGCCTATCAGGTTTCCGGACAGAAAGTCCCGCTAAGATGGGTTAATTCTGACCGGAAGAAAATCCCCCAACTATTGAAACAGTATGTCAATAAAAAGACCCAGCTGGTGATTGGCCCACTGGCCCGCCAGGAGGTTGAGCAATTGATTCAAAGCAGGCCCGGAATTCGCACCTTAAGCTTAAATGAAGCGACGTCAAAGACCGCCAAGGTCTGGCAATTCAGTCTGTCGAAAAGAGATGATGCAGCTGCCTTAAAACAGCAAATCTCTCAAGATGGTATCCAGCAGCTTCTGGTGCTGCGCCAGCCAGGACATGAAACGGAACATGAGCTTGTACTGATGTCACTGCTGAGCCAGAGCAATTTACAATTACATCTGGTTGAGAAACCGCCCTTTTTCTTGAAACATAAACAAGGCATATTATTACTTGGCAATGCAGACTGGCTAGCTACTTTGCGGGGCTTGGGACATAAACGTATCTATACGGTCGCCCATGCAATTAATGAACAGCATTCACCGCCACGGGGCATCAAGTTTTGTGATGTGCCCGTACTTTATTTTGGTCACTGGCCCGACGTTCATCAGGCCTATCATCAGAATCCGGTAGATATGTCCTATCAGCGGCTGATTGCCTTTGGGGGCGATGCCTGGCAAATTGCCCAATATTATCTTGCCAATAAAAAACTGAAACAGATTGAGTTTTATGGCCGCACCGGTCTGATTCAGCTATCCGAGCAGGGTGTACAGCGTACACCCTCCTGTTTTCAGCAAACTGCCCATGGCTTGAAGGTATTGTGAAGGATGAGCAGACAAAAACAGTTGGGGCTATGGGCCGAACAGCAGGCGGCCCACCTGATGGAGGAGCAGGGTTTTCAGTTATTGGCCCAGAACTATCATAGTCGTTATGGTGAACTGGATCTGGTGATGCAGCGTGGGCTAGAGCTGGTTTTTGTAGAGGTAAAGGCTCGGGCCAGAACCCGTTATGCCCCAGCGATTGAATCTATTTCTTACACAAAGCAAAGAAAAATCTTACAGACAGCCTTATGTTTTATTCAGCAATCTCCACAATTTATTCATCATGATTATCGTTTCGATGTAATTTGTTTTGATTTTAATCAGTATTTTGCAAAAACCATACAGCATGACTTTTCACTATACCCGTATGATTTGCAATGGATTGAAAATGCTTTTACTTTTGATCAAGAGTTTATTAATCTTTGAACAAAATAAGTCCAGATATGCTTATATTTACTGCAGGAACAGGCTAAAGTCCCCTATAGTGGAATTTATCTGAACTTAAGAACAGACGATTAAATTAAGATAAAGACTGTAAAAAATTGAAGGAGTCTTGCTGAGTGGTTAAGCGTATTGCAATAACAATGCTGTGTGTCGCAAGTTTATCGGGTTGTGCCAGCTTTATTTCCAGTGGTACAGGTACGGCTCCTGTAGGTACCGAAAGTGGTGTACGAACGTTGGGACAGGTGTTTATTGATTCTTCTATTGTGCGTACTGCAAAAATTAATCTTTATAAACTGGATTCGCGTTTTAAACAGGCGCGGGTCAATATTGAAAGTTTCCATGGCAATGTGCTGTTGACGGGGCAGGTGCCAGATGCGCATCTTAAGCAGCTGGCAGAAGATAATGTCAAGTCGATGAGCGATGTGAAAGCCGTCCATAACTTTATTACAGTAGGTAATCAGATCAGCTATAACACCATCATGCAGGATACGGCAGTGACCGCCAATACCCGTGGCCTGATTATGAAAGCACCGGTGGTGTCAGACAGTAAGCTGCATATCCATACCGAAGATGGCGTATTGTATGTGATGGGGCGCTTAAACAATGCGGAAATTAATGACCTGAATCAGGTGCTGCAACAGGTAGGCAATGTCACAAAAATTGTCACTTTGATTGATAATATCGAACAGAGTTCAACGCTAAACGGGCAGGATTTTGCGGCACCGGCTTCCTATGCGCAACCTGGCCTGGAACAGACACCAGTTGCCATTGATCCAGATGCGATTGAGCCAACCGATGCTCCATAAGGTTGAGCATTTAAGAACGCAACTGTCAAATCAGTTACTTGAAGTCCAGCAACGCTATAAAGATTTGCGAGTATATGATGTTGGCAGTTATGCGTTGAATCGTTTAACCCCCCGACAGGGTTATAGTTTTGAACACCAGCTGGCTTATGGACTGAAAGCTCGGCAGCGCTTTGACTTGTTCCGCAGTCATCAGCCTTTATCTCATCGGCCACTGATTGTATTTGTACATGGCGGTGCATGGCTGCATGGGGACAAAAAGGATTATCGCTTCATTGGCGAAGCTTTTGCCAAAGAAGGCTATGATGTCGTCGTTATGAATTATCATCTGGCGCCTGAACATATTTTCCCGATGTATATTAATGACCTGCATTTATTGCTTAATCATTTACAGCAGGCAGAAACGCAGTTAAACATTTCTACAGAAAATCTGGTCTTGATGGGGCATTCTGCCGGGGCATTTAATGTAATGTCGGCTTTATATCATCCACAAAAGGCAATGATTCAGCGCGAGAATATCCGAGCTATTATTGGACTAGCCGGGCCTTACCATTTCGATTATAGAAATGATCCGATCTGTGCCGATGCCTTTGATCAGTCGATTCCCTATCAGCAGGTGATGCCTTATTATTTTGTAGAAAACAGCTCAACCAGGCATTATCTGTTTATGGCGGAAAGAGACACTATTGTTGGCCATTTCAATAGTCAGGACTTGAGTCAGGTCCTGAAAGATCATGGTAATCATTGTGAATTGGTGACAATTCCAAAGCTTGGACATATTACCCTGATTGGTTCATTGTCCAGTTTGTTTAGCCGCTTCTTTGAAACCAAGCCGCGTGTAATGTGGGCGCTTGAGGATGCTTTTAGATAAAGAGCTATCTGTGTAATTCAAACGCTTAGCAATAAAAAGCCCGGTTTAAACCGGGCTTTTTGATTAAATCTTTTAGAGCCAGGCCCGGGTGTCATCAGCCACCGGGAGACCTTGGGTCACATGCATAATCATGGCGTGGGCAATACTGCCTTTAAATGGAATCTCGGGCAGCTGGTCAAATTTGAAGAATTGCGCATCACTGATTTCCTCTTCCTGCAACTGTAACTCACCTCCCGCATATTCTGCTTTAAATGCAATCATCAGGTTGCTGGGGAAAGGCCAGGGTTGGCTGGCCAGATACTGGATGTTTGTCAGTTCCAAGCCTACTTCTTCAAAAGTTTCACGACGGACTGCTTCTTCAAGGGTTTCTCCGACCTCTACAAAGCCAGCAATCAGGCCATACATCTGACTGTTCTTGTTGCGTGCATTTTTGGCCAGCAGTATTTCATTCTCACCTCGGGTAATAACCGTAATGACACAAGGCTGAACTCGGGGGTATTGACGATAATGACAAGCAGGACAGACCATGGCATGTTCTGTGGCATGAGCTTCAGTCGCTGTGCCGCAGTGACTGCAGAATTTGTGGTTACGGCGCCATTCCAGTAATTGCACGGCGCGGCTGGCCTGTTCAAATTGCTGGGCATTCCAGAATTGTAACAGCTGACGGATGGGCACCAGTTGCAGGCCGTCAGGGATCGGCTCTTGCGGAAGCAGGTCACGGGCAATTACCTGATCATCCGTGTTCAGTAGCAAATCACCTGCGAGTGCTTCAACTCGCGGAAGTTGAAAGTGTTGATCGACCAGCAACTGTTGCTGCTGGAAAATATAAGCCAGTGATAATTTAGACATTAGGCAACGCTTTTCAATTTTTCACTACTGTCTAATGCTATCTTAAACATGGACTGTAATACAGGCTGTTTATTCTTTAAGTTATTAATCATCATATCCGCGCTTGCCAGTGCATCCAGTGCGTGATGCACTTCCTCTGGACTGAGAGCCGTTGACAGTTCAAAGCGCTTCTTGATAAAGGCCGCTGTGGTCACAAAGGCTGTACGGACCTGTTCAGCATTCAGGAACATCATCGCCCCGCCAATTTCAATCAACTGTGCTGGTACAGCTTCGAGTGCGGCCAGATCCTGCTCTTGCAGATAATTGCTCAGAGTCTGGCTAGACAGTTCGATGATTGCCTGGGTTTCATTCAATAGGGCGGTATGAGCTTCATCCAGACGGTCGAGTGAAACATTCATATTATTCACCCGCAGCTGTAGACGGCTCGAAGTATGATGACGTTCCAGCACTCCAATCGAGTTCATGGCTGACAGAATGACATTCATCAGTTGCTGGGCAAAGTTTTCATCTTTGAGAATATCCGCCTGATTCAATGACGCGGCTTGCTGGGTCAGGTCATTGTAGGCTTCATTCAGGTTCAGTACCTTGAAAATATTGGCCAGATTATTCAACTGAAGCTGAAGTTCCTGCGTTTTTTCAGGACTCATGTTCTGATAGTTGTATTCAATCTCATTACGAATCTGTGCCATTTCTGTGGTCACCAGTTCACTAATCGTCTGCATGGTTTCAAAGTCAGGCCCATAAAGATGACGGCTGAATACCTGCAATTGCGTATCAGTGAGCAGTTCATCGCCAATGTTGAGCTGGTTACGGATATGTTGTGAGATAGGATCTTCCTGACTGATGCAAAGGCTAATTACATTGGCCAGATCGCTCATGGAGGCTTTAAAGCTTTGCGGTGTATTGAAATACTGCGCCATATTGCGTTCGATGCTGATCAGGGTGCGCAAACGCGGTTCATTAATCAGCAAGTGCTCAATATTGTTAAAAGCCACATGGACCAGATGCCAGTATTGCTTACTCGGATGATTGACGGACAGACCTGCCAGATAGGTACCGACCAGCTTGATTGCCTGCAAATCCATCTCGCTCTCTTCCTGTTTTAGCAGCTTGTTTAGAGACAGCTTGTACAGGCGTTGTACATAGTTGGATTTTTCCAGACCTGGCGCTTGCGGTAACTGGAAGTCCGGGGTAATCAGATCCAGTAGAGGTTCAATATGCTGACCTTCGGTAGTTAGCGGCTTGCCCAGCGCAATTTCCAGACGGTTCAGGGTATCCAGCAGGAACTGTGGAATCTTCACTTCACGCAGACAGATAAATTCGATATAGCGTTTCAGCATGGTGGTGCCTTCACTCAACGCGATCACGTCCTGAGTATTTACCTGGGCCGGATTTTCTATAATCTTGCGCATAAGTTCTGCTGAATATTGAGCAATTTTTGCCAGACTTTGCATATCAATCAGAGCCAGAACCTGCGCACACTGTTCAAACTGATTTAATGCATCATCAATACCAAAAGGTAAGGCCTGATCTTCTACCAAGGTGCTTACTGCTGATTCGACTAACTTGATCGAGTTATCAACCTCATTTTTTATTATCAGTAATGCTGTTGGATCAAAATGTATAGAGGTTTGGTAAGACATGGATCTGCACCTTTCCTGAAGTATTATCTATATATGCGTCCCGTTTTATTGGACGGGACTGTTTGTAATTACTATAACTGAAGAACTGTATTTTTAAAGCGAAATTACTGCTCGAAATCTAGATTTTATTTGGCAAAAAGGCAAGGAGTTCCATGCTTTTCCTGAAATTGTTTGACCCACTTCTCATGTTCTGCAAGTTCTTCATCTGATGGAAGAATCACCGGCAGCTCCATCTCGATCCGGGCGCTGCCAGAACGGTTCCCTTGTTCTTCTGTCTGAGAGAGGGCATCCATATCAAAAGAAACCTGTCCACCGGTCATCGCCAGATAGACATCGGACAGAATTTCCGCATCCAGCAAGGCGCCATGGAAGGTACGGTCGCGTTGTGGAATTTCATAACGGCGTACCAGTGCATCAAGGGAGTTTTTCTGTCCAGGATGCTTGGATTTGGCCATAGCCAGAGTATCGGTAACTTCACATACTTCGGACAACGCAACATGCCCTGCACGCTTGAACTCCATATCTAGGAAGTTCATATCAAAGGTCGCGTTATGTGCAATAATCTCGGCTCCTTGCAGATAGTCAAACAGGACCTGAGAAATCTCTTCAAATAATGGTTTGTCTTGCAGGAATTCATCAGTAATGCCGTGGACATTGACCGAATCACCGACCGGTTTTTGAGGGTTGGTATAAATATGAATCGAGCTGCCAGTGAGTTTGCGGTTAATCATCTCGATTGCACCAATCTCAATAATCCGGTCACCATCCTGATAGTAAAAACCAGTAGTTTCCGTATCCAGGATTAATTGGCGTGGGCCATGCAATTCTGCTGTTGCAGGTGTAATGACAATATGTGGATGCATCTGAACCGGCTGGGCTTCATTCATGGCCTGAGGATGAGGAATTGGTTCTGGGGCTGCCATATCTGTTTCAGTTTTTTCAACTTCAATCGGCTCTTCCAGTTCTTCTTCATCATCAGTCCTCAGGTCTAGACCAAAAGGATCGTCTAGCAGCCAGTCGGGTTCAGATTTTTTTTTATCTTCCGTGGTGGAAGTAGATGAAGCGGACAATTTGGATTTTTTCAGGGTTTCATCAGCGCCCTGATTAGCTAGCTGGTCGGCCATTTCATTGCCCGCATGACCGGCATGGCCTTTGATCCAGTGCCATTCAATTTCACGTCCCTGGCAGCTTGCATCCAGTTCTTGCCACAGGTCCGGGTTTTTGACATCTTTCCAGTTTTTCTTTTTCCAGCCGTGAATCCATTCGGTAATGCCTTGTTTGACATAATTGGAGTCGGTATAGATCACCAGTTTTGCATCTTTGGGGCAGAACTCAATTCCTTTAATAGCGGCAGTCAGTTCCATACGGTTATTGGTGGTATGGTCTTCGCCACCACAAATTTTATGTTCCTGCTGTCCGCTAACAATATACGCCCCCCAGCCACCTAAACCAGGATTGCCACGGCAAGCGCCATCAACATAGAGGGTAATTGTGTGTGACATATATAAATCCGATCAGAAAAGAACATGATGAACCGATATTGTATAACGCAAATGCAGCGGATTAAGCTACCCGTAGCGGTTTTTTTAATTTCTTGTAACATTTAACGTGAAATCAGGGTAAATTATTGCCTTGTGTCTCCGACATGCTTAACTACAATGGCATATCTTAAAAAATAAATTATACGGATTGTTTGGATTTCTTTATGTATAAACCAACCGCAACTTTGTGGCAGCCTGATTTCCCCATCTTGTTAAAACTTTCTGTACTTGGAACGGCGCTTGCTTCCTTGGGACTGACCGGCTGTTCATCTACACAAAGTGCGACCCAAACAGGTTCCAGTAAAAAAGTCAGTTCGCAATATCTGGATGCCAACGGTCTGGATGGACTTGAAGATCTGCTTTCTGCTACCGATATGCGGGCAGTGGAAGGAGATCGTTTGCAGGTTCTAAAACATGGTGATATCTGGAAGCGCATGACTGTGGGCTTCAAGATGGATTTAACCGTCTGGAACCCGCGTATTGATGCCCAGCGTGGCTGGTTTATTTCCCGTCAGCCTTATCTGGACCGCTTGAGTGCGCGTGCTTCGCGTTATTTATATCATACGGTGAAAGAGGCAGAGCGTCGTGGTATGCCGACTGAACTGGCGTTATTACCGATTATTGAAAGTTCTTATGACCCGGCAGCGACCAGTAGTGCGGCAGCAGCAGGCTTGTGGCAGTTTATTCCAAGTACCGGCCGTATTTATGGTTTAAAACAGACCCCGATGTATGATGGCCGTCGTGACGTTGTAGAATCCACCCGTGCAGCTTATGAGTTTCTGGGGAGCCTGTATAACCAGTTTGGTTCCTGGGAGCTGGCTCTGGCATCTTATAATGCGGGTCCAGGACGTATTCAACAGGCGATTAACCGTAACAAGGCAGCCGGTTTGCCGACTGACTATTGGTCTTTAAAACTGCCGCAGGAAACGATGAACTATGTGCCGCGCTTTCTGGCAGTGGCACAGATTGTAAAAAATCCTAATCAGTATGGCGTGAGTTTACCGCCCATTGCCAACCGTCCTCACTTCCGTGAAGTGAATGTGGGTGCATCCAGTCTGAATGAGATTGCAGCGATTACCGGTTTAAGCCGTGCAGAACTTTATCAGTTAAACCCGGGACATCGGGGGGAACGGATTGATCCACAAAGTCCGCGCCGTATTCTGATCCCGGCTGACCTGAGTCCATCGATTGATGAGAAACTAAAAAAACTCTCCGGCTCTGGCGGTTTATTGGCGAGTGCTCCAAGCTCTGCTGCTAAAACTTCGACCACCACGGTGCTTACGACCCGCACACCTTCTGCTGCAACCACCAGCAAGTCCGGTACAGTATCGGCAACTGCGGGAGTGGTGAGTAAAACGGCAAGCTCTACAGCAGCTCAAGTTGCCACGAACTCTGGCAATTCGCTAGCACTTAATACTAAAAAAGTGTCCAC